>CALVCJ010000117.1 GCA_944326015.1 Candidatus Gastranaerophilales bacterium | reverse complement strand
TATGAAGTAAAATCAGATGCCCTGAATAGCGGGGCTTACGATATTTCTGTCACCAAGGGTGGCGTATTCAAAGCCGTGCTCGGTATGCGTACAGCACTTCACGTCACGCTTGTGCCACAAGGTAATGATGTAGCCTTTGAAGCCAGCGTCGGCATTTTCGGTCAACAGGCCATTCCTACCGTTATATCGATGTTCTTCTTTTGGCCGGTACTGATTACGCAGATTTGGGGACTTGTCACGCAGGCTAAACTGGACGACAAGGCGTTGGAGATAGCAACGCAAGTGGCGTATGCCAATGGTGCAAAATATCAGCAGGGAAACACAAGCGGATTTGGACAGGATAAGTTCTGTACGAGTTGTGGGGCGAAAGTGAGTGATGGAGCTAAGTTCTGTGGAAATTGTGGAACACAGATATAGGTTTGGATTAAATAACTAAAGGACTATGCGCAACTATATAATATTTTCATTTGAAACTATGGCAAACCAACCGAATAACTTATAATTGATAATTTATGGTATTATACGATACTATCGAACAAGCAATTCGGCAGCACAAAAATAACGTGATAGTCGGTCAGGCAACTTCACATGAAGTGCGGAATGCCATACGTTGGGTTATGCGCAATAATCCTGATATTTTTTGGTTTGCACATCAATATCATTTTGACGAGGAAACAGGAGTTATTCAACTTTATTATACATTTTCAAAGGAGCGCGTAGAATCCATTCGGCAAAGCATTGATGACGTAATACAGAATGATTTTTGTTTGGATCATGTCAAAACGCTTAAGGTTCATGAACAAGTATCGTATGTATATAAGTGGTTGGTAACTTACTGCAATTATAATGCCAATTCGGCTTATAACCAAAATATTTATAGCGTTTTTGTCAGGCGGAACTCCGTTTGTACAGGCTATGCAAAAGCAGCCCAATATCTGTTTAATTTGTTGGGTATTGAATCGCGATTGGTCTTTGGCAGACTACATAATAGCAGAAAAGATGGCAGACACTGCTGGAATCTTGTGAAGATTGATGATCAATTCTATCATTTTGATGCGTGTTTGGGTGATAGTATATTAGATGAAATAGCAATCAAATCCGGTGTTAAAAAGTTATTTAAGATTGACGGCATTAATTACAATTTCTTGTGTGTTTCCACAGAAGATATATTGATAACAAGAAGTATTGAAGATATTGCTGTTTTGCCAGAATGTACTACTTCTTTGTCAAAGGATCTATTAAAATCATTGGTTAGGATTGCTCTTAAACAAAGAGAACAAATAAAGGGATGTCTTTTGTCTCATATAGGTAGTTCTGCAGACATTTATTTGTGTTCAAAGAATAAAAATACTGTACTTAAGATTTTTCGCCCCAGCAGCAAAACAACATGTCTGGAGGAATTCCACTTTATGCAACAGACGAAAGGTTGTTCGCACATACTGCAATGTAATGAACAATATACAGATATCTTCCAAAATTTAATTGCAATCGAGCAGTCGACTCCAATTGTTGATTTATTATGTAGCCATTATTATGAGCTTTCGTTGAAAGGACTAATAAAGATGGCTACAGATGTTGCCATAGCCTGGAAAGAATGTCACGATCGAGGCATACTCTATCGAGACATTCATGTATGCAATATCTATAGGGAGAATGATGGAACATTCAAAATAGGAGACTTGGGAAGTTGTACAAATGATTTTGAAGCCAAAGAGATAGTCGGAAATCAATGGTTTATGTCACCGGAAACATTCGTTTCAGGCATATTTACAGAGTCCTCTGCTGTTTACTCCATATCAATGGTAATGTTCTTTATTATGAACAATCTTCGTCCTGTATTTTGGGAGCCAGATAATGAAGACATGGCATTGCAAAAAAGAATGAATGGGTGTGCATTGCCTATACCCGCAGGGTGTGTCAATCTTCCGTCTCACATTAAAATGGAACTTACAAGATTTTTTAGAGATGCATCTGCTCTATTACCAAGAGAAAGAATAAATAGTATAGAAAAATTTATTTATAGCTTGGCGCAACTATCTTATTGTTGTAAAGATTGCGATTACATCATTCATCATAATGGCACTTGTTTAGATCTTGACATAGATTCTGGAAATTATGATAGAATACATGCATATCAGAATTATATTTCACACGATGGGCATAATAGATATGCAGTGGGAAATGGCACAAAAAACATGTGTTCCCCTATTTCACATAAATCGCATAACCGAAAATGCGCAAACGGACATATTTACGATAGTAATATTTTTGGTGATAAATGTCCTTTTTGTCCACACGATTATGAGACTGGCTCAATAAATAATGCAGATGTTAGTAGTATAAATGATGCCAAAAGCATGTTAGATTGCCCACCTGCTTGTTGTATAAGAAAAACTATTCTACAAACAGACGAGGTGGAATCTTTTGCGCAAACAATGGCTTCACCTCCCAGTGTAAGGTACAAAGTAGTGCCGTCTGCTGATGGAGTTGAAAGCTATGCAAGTACAACAAAGGATACTACATATCGCAAAGTAACATATAATTCTGCTATTCCTACGAAAGTGGAACATAGCCCCATAGTATATACGGAAGTGTTAACTTGGAAGCCCCGACATATTCTAAAGAGATTTGTTAGAGCCTGTGCAAAAGTTTTTAATAAGGAAAAACAAAAGAAATGTGAAGAGCGGCTAAGAACAGCAGTCTCTGAAGTATATAGCTCTATATTTGCACCAGCAGAAGTAAAACGAAAATCGCACTTGCAAGTACAAGTATATCTTCATCTATATGAGGAATCAGAAAAGATTAAATCATTGGCAAAAGAGTCAGATAAGGATGCTGAAAGGCGAGATTATATACCTTTATCATTAAAGTTAATGAGGGGTGATAAGGTTGATGTTGAGTTCAATGTCTATGGTGAGACTCGCATGATGTCAGAGCGAAAGTCCGTAATATGGCAAGGTTCATTTACGAAGTGCTCATTTGACCTTTTTGTGCATCCAAATGTAGATGTAGATGAATTAAGTTGTGAGGCTAACTTATTTGTAAATGGTGTAATGATTGGTGATATGAGGTTTATTACTCAGATCGTTGATAATCCAAGAAGCCTTAATCCGAAAATATTATCTCATCGTTTCAATAGGATTTTTATCTCATACGCCCATCAAGACGCACCCAAAATTAAATGTATAGCATCGGCGTACAAAGAACAAGGCG
>CALVCJ010000116.1 GCA_944326015.1 Candidatus Gastranaerophilales bacterium | reverse complement strand
CTATTACATAAGCCGCATGAAGGCAAACGAAGGGAAAATAACGTGTAAGTTTAGCGTATGAACAGTAATTTAGCAAACCAACTTCTTGCAAGCATCATGAAATGGGATGCTCCCACATTGGCATCTGAACGTGCTGCCTTAGAATTTATGGGTAGCATGAAGTATGATACTTATGACCAGTATATGCCGGGTATGCGCTTTATGAGTAGTCTAGTGCAGTGGCTGAATGATATTGAGGAGGGAGACCGTGATGAGGCTTATAAGTTCATAAAAAATAAGTTGGTCTTCATATCCTCAACGCAGATGAACTATCTGGTGGATTTGTTGTATGACTCTAAAATACGACCTATTCTGCTGGATATGGCTACTGTAGAAACGGGTATGCCATCATATAAGCGTTCAAGCAAAGTGGTGCGTATCCGTTTTGAGATTGAGAAGCGTTCAGCACTTATCGTTGGTCTCAGTGACGGCGCCCATACAGACATTTTGCGTCGTAGTGCAGGTTTCAATAACGAGCAGGTCTTGACCAACTACTATCCTGACGGGAAAAAACTGAAGGATATGCTGGAAGAGCTACGTAAAGATGACAAACTGAAAGGCATAGAAAAACCTTACTTTCGGAGGATTTTCCTGATAGATGACTTTACTGCCAGTGGAAAAAGTTTCATCCGCTATGATGAAAGTGATAGGGAGTATCATGGCAAGTTGAAAAAAATCATCGACGAGCTGTGTACTAAAGGGCCTGTTGAAATGGAACAGGAAATAGGGCATTTGAGCTATCTGCTAGACCCTAATCAAGATAAAATACTGATAGATATCTTGTTTTGTATTGCTACAGAAAAGGCGAGAACCAATATAAAGAATAACCTTGACGATTACTTAAAGTCCGTTAATTGGCAGGATAAAGTGGAGTTCAACATTCATATTGTTCAGTTGCTTGAAGACAAATTATCGAACGACATTAAGAATGATAAAGATTTGGTGGAGGTATTGAAGAAAGATGAGCATTTTGTGAAAGAGTGTGTTATCTCCAAAAGCTACAAGGTTGGCAAAAATGATAAACCCTGGTTGGGATTTGATGAATGTGCCTTGCCTGTTGTGCTTGCCCACAACACACCAAACAACTCACTGCCAATTATTTGGCAGGATGCAGAAAGATTTCATGGATTGTTCCCCCGTATAAGCCGCCACTGACCGTATGAATATTTATAAGAACCCATTTGCCATACGCGCCTCTGAGCGAATAGAAACTGACGAGATGTTCTTGGAACTTTTCTCATCGGAGCCCTTGACCCATCTTGAAGAGAAGTTTGAGCAGAATAAGCTATGGAACAATGTGACCACCATCCTCAGTTCGCCAGGTGCAGGAAAGACCACCTTATTGCGTTTGTTTTCACCCACAATCCTTAAGCGAATTACTGAGCGCAATACAGCCTACAAAAAGCTAAAAAGACTGGAGGTAATAGATAGTGAGCATATCAAGAAATGTGGCGTGTATCTCAAGTTAGGCCGTGACTATGAATTTCTAGAAGATGATGTTCTGTTTAATGAAATAGAACAGAAGCGATTATTTCTGTCGCTCCTTAATGCGAGGATTGTGCTGGCTACTTTGAAAAGTTTGATGGTACTGGCTGGTATTAAATACACCCAATTAAATGAGATTATGTACAGGCCAGAGGAAATTATTCTAGAGTTAGGAGATTGCAAAGCAGAATACACCGGAAAAGAATTGTTGGATTGGGCCGCAGAGCAGGAACGTAAAATATGTGAGTTTCTTGACAGTTTTGTGATGCCGGAAGAGGGAATTCAGGGAAGTAGTAAGCTGTTTGCCCTGCAAGCTATGAAGGCTTCTTGGTTTACCCATAAGGGAGAGAAACTTTGTGAAGATTTCATCTTCCAGATAGACGACGGTCATAAACTTACTAAGAACCAAAAGAAGATTATCCGTGATGAAACCGTTGAGGTTCGCCTCTCTGTAACGCTTTGGATAGCAGAGCGTTTGGAAACACTCTCTACGACAGACATACTGAGTGATAAGAACATTAAGGACAGGGATGATCATACTATCCATCTGGAGAACACCAAAAAGGGCATATTCAATCCAATGGTCAAGAATATTGCTGCGTTGCGTAGTGCTTTCTCTGCGGATGGAATCATCCTTGCTAGTGCGCTTGCCAGTGATACCACAATTAACTACAAAGCGTTATACAACAATGCAAGTAAGAAATATCTGACGCAATTGACAGAGCTTCATAACTTTGGCAACTACACAGAGTGTGTGGCTCCCATAGAGAATCAAGACCCGTATGAGAGGGTGCTTAATATGAGAGCCTTGCTGATGCATGCTGCCCGTCAAGGCGCAAACGGTGCAATGAACCTGTTTGGATATACTGCTCAGGATTTGGAGTGGATGTTAAATCCGTTGATGCCATTAGTGAAAGAGGTAATGCCCGGTGAAATAAAAAAGTTGCCACAGTATTACGGCTTTCCTACACTTATGGATTTGGCCAGCCAGAATGTTGAACAATTCTTGGATTTATCTGCCAAGATGTATGAACTGTTGGTAGCCAAGAAAATTTCTGACCCTTCACACTATGTATTAACCGCAGAGGAACAAGACAAGATTGTCAGAGACTTTGCACTTGCTCGTTTGGAAGACATTAAACGACTTCCGCGAGGTAATAAAATCTACGGTTTCTTGATGCATATGATAGATTTCTGCTGTAGTGTGACTTTTACTCCGACATATTCATATCGTTCTGTTACCGGCTTTGCCGTGAAGGACGAGAATTCGGGCAAATGGGGGAAGGATGGTTTTTGGTTCCAAGATCCTGACAATGAAGAGTTGGCAACAATTCTGAAAGATTGTCTCGCATATAACTTCTTGATGAAACAGGGTGTAACCCAAGGTAAAAAAGACCAGAAATGGACTATATTCTACCTGAATAGCTGGCTTTGTGCATACGCACATCTGCCGCTTGAACGTGGAGGATGGCGTCCATTAACACTTCATAAATTAAATTCTTGGCTATGAAAAAACGGTGGGAGTCATACGTGATGTATCGCCAGAATGAAAAGCTGGTGGAATTCTGGAAAGAGTATTATAAGGACAAGTTCGGGGCGAAAGTCCTTTTCCTGTTGGGTAAGGGCTTTGACCCTAGAATGAATAATATATTGAATCTGTTCCTTGAAAATAACCCTGAGCAAGTATTGGATTGTGTTGCTTTCGATTTCCCCAATGAGAAAGACCCTGTAGAGAATAAGAAGTTGTACGAAATTAATTCGCAACAACTTGCAGATCTGAAATACCAATACGGCTTTGGTTATGAGGAGTTGAAAATTGACGGTAGTTTGCCTTGGGACAAGCGTATAGCTCAGATGAGTCGCCAAGTGATAGGCAAAGACTTGAGCGTGTATAATGACGTGATAATGGATATTAGTTCACTACCCAGAGCTTTCTATTTCAATATTGGCAAGGCCTTGTTTAACAAGCTTGACAAGGATAAATCTAAGAATCTGTTTTTTGCAGTGTCAGAAAACGTTATGATAGATGAACAGATTAAGAAAACGCCGGTAATAGACAATATTGAGCCGCTGGTGGGATTCCGTTCTTTGTCAAGCCGTGAGTCTAATTTGGATAGAATTAATATTCTGATTAGCTTGATGGGGGACCAGAACATTGACATTCTGCGGAGCATTTACAATCATTTCCAGCCATCAGATATGTTCCCCGTATTGCCTTTCCCTTCGAAAGACCCACGTCACTCTGATTATCTGATGCTGAAATACCATGAGTTCTTCACAGAAAAGCAATTTACAGAGCCACAGAATGTCACATACGCTGACGAACAGAATCCTTTTGAATTGTATCGTATTGTGTCCAATATGATTCAAGGACATCAGGCTACGTTCAAGCCTATCAGTGACCACGTTTGTTTTGGCATCGCGTTGCTGACAAGTAAATTGCTATCGCTTGGCGCACTGCTCGTGGGATTGGAGTATAATAACTGTGTAACTATATATAACGTAAGCTCAGCGAACTATGAAATTGAAAACGCTACTGTGTTTAAGAAAACCAATGAGGGGAGTGAACCCTTCCTACTTTGGATTACAGGGGAAGCATACAACGAAAATTGATGCTGGTCAATAAATAATTCAAAAACATAATAATAGAAAAAGTTTTTGTTACCTATTTGCGCAATTAGACAAAAAATGTCCATCTTTACAAACGAAATAATAAATACAAGATAGTGGCGAGTGTAGCAAGCTGGATATATGATAAGTTGCTTAGAGGCAATTACACTTTCACACACGATGAGGTGGCGCAGGCATTCCTTGACATGAGTGCTGGCAGCATTGCACGGGCGCTGACCAGGGGGGTGAGCAAGGAACGGATTATGTCGCCCCTTTGCGGCTTCTACATCATAGTGCCGGATGAGTATGTGCTGCGCGGGGCTGTGCCGCAGCCGTTTTACTTGGATAACATGATGCATCACCTGAGACGCAAATACTATGTGGCTCTATTGAGTGCAGCGAGTTATCATGGAGTTTCGCATCAGGTCCCGCTGCGGTTCAGCATGATGATAGAGCCTCTCGCCATACGTGACAAGAAGGGAGAGAAGTACCATCTGAAGTCGCAGTCAAGATACTTGGAGGACATCGACTTGGTGCAGAAGGCAGAACCCATCAAAGAGACAATAGACCATCTAAGAGATGCGCTGGCTTGGCTGGGCGAACCGGTGGTAAAGCAGAAGAAATACAACAATATGCTGGTGTTCAGGGTGCAACCGACGGAGATAGATGCGGGGGAGATTAACTTGAAGGTGGAGATTAACTGTAAGGAGTATTTCAGTGTTTTTCCAATGGTAAGAATGCCTTTTGCGGTGAATGGAGTTGGTGAAGAGGCTTAATATTGTGGTTTGAATCTTGATACTTGAAACATGGAACTTGAAACAAATAATATCATAGTTGGTGCAGGCCTGATAAGTCTGGATGTGTTGATTTGGGACGGGCAAAGAGTCCCCATATCCTATTACGTGGGTGGCACATGCGGTAATGTAATGATGATTCTCTCCCACATGGGTTGGGATGCCTATCCCATAGCTCGTCTAGATGGCACGAAAGACGGAGTGAGAGTGTTGGATGATATGAAAAGGCACCATGTACACACTGATTTTGTCTCTACCCAAGACGGTAAGACACCGGTGATAGTGCAGCGCAACTTCATTAACAAGGACGGTGTTCCCACGCACAAGTTTGAATCGCGCAACAATATCGGACGCTTCTATTTGGACTTCAAGTCGCTGACGCTGAAACAGGTGCATAAGGTGATTGAGAGGATAGACTTTGTGCCAAATGTATTCTTTTTTGACAGGGTTTCACCCGCCATCTTGAAGCTAGCCACCACGTTCAAGGAAAAGGGTTCGGTGATATTCTTTGAGCCTTCCAGCAGAGGAGGTAATGTCAGCCTGTTCAACAAATGTGTTGAGGTGTCTGATATAGTCAAGTTCTCGGAACAGAGGATAAAAGACATTAACCAGTTTAAAGACTATAAAGATAAGCTGTTTATCCAGACGCAAGGGGCAAAGGGTTTGAGCTACCGCTTGAGTGGCGATTGGAAGCACTTGGAACCTGTTGCAAATGAAAAAGTGGTGGATACTGCTGGTGCGGGTGATTGGACAGCGGCTGCTTTGATTAATAATTTGTTCAAAGACAAAGTAATGTTTGGAATATGTGATCTCTTAGAATCAGATTTGGAAACAGCTCTGAAAAGAGCGCAGAAAGTAGGTGCTGAGAGTTGCTCTTATGAAGGGGCGCGTGGCATGATGCAGCAATGAAACAACTAAAGGACAGAGATATAGATTGTATATACAAAGTCAACGGAACGCAAATACTGATACCGGATGCTCCTAATAAAAAATGAACATCACCATCCGTTTCAAGCATCAGGATATGCCCAAAAGTCTGGCCGGTTGATAAACGAATACAACAAACAAATATAAATATAGAGTATTATGGCACAAAAAGAAAACGAGACCAACTATCTGCCCAAACAGGTAAAACTGAATATTGGTGGGTAAGTGATAAGTAAGCCTCCGACAAAGTACAATTAGATAAGATTGGCAGCGATTACCAAGGATTATCAAGGTAGTCGCTGCTATTATTGGGTAGTAGCGGGTATTACCCTTCTACTTTCGGAAGTTGCAAGGCAGTAGCGAGTCAATGTCCTGTAAGCCTCCGACAAAGTACAATTGTAAGCATCCGAAGAACCACGTGTGACATCCAATAACAGCGAAGTGGCAGCAA
>CALVCJ010000115.1 GCA_944326015.1 Candidatus Gastranaerophilales bacterium | reverse complement strand
AAAATTAATTATTACTGAAGAAGTCGTCAATTATAAATATGATAGAGAAACCAAGTCAATACAAAAAATTTAATTGTATAAAAATAATATCTAAACATCTAAAACTAACTATAGTTGAAATTAAAATAAAACAAAGAGTTAAACATGATTTTGGAGGTTTACTTTATAAATACTTATATACAATATTTGTGCTACTATTAATGTAATGCTATTAGTTGGAGTGGTTTTATATTATGAGCTCTAAATATTCTAAAATTATAGATAATACTAAAAGAGGCACTGTAGTTAACTTTTTAAAGGATTCCATAAATAAGAATTTAGAATCAGGATATAAATCCACCATTGATATTGTTTCTGCCTATTTTACAATATATGCTTTTCAAGCATTAAAAGAAGAGCTTACAAAAGGTGTTGCTAAGGTTAATTTTATTTTAGGAGAACCTGCTTCCGTAGAAAATTTAGGCTTAAAAAATAAACGAAGTAAAATATTTAAAATTGATGATGAAAATATTTCATTACAGAACAGTCTCGTAAAAAATAAAATTGCAAAAGAATGTTATGAATGGTTAAAATCTTCTAATGTTCAAATAAGAACAGCTCCTAAAAAAGATAACAAGAAAACTCTAATTCATGGAAAAATGTACTATATCTCCCAAGAAAATAACCCAAGAGGTATCGTTGATGCATTAGTTGGAAGTTCTAATTTTACCAGTAATGGATTGGGAATAAATGATTGTTCTAACTACGAATTAAATACTATTTTAGATAGCGATATTGCTAAATGTGAGTTAAAAGAATGGTTTAATGATTTATGGGAAAATAACACGGAAGATGCTAAGACAGAAATTCTTAGATATATTGAAGCTAGATACAAAGAAAATTCTCCAGAAACTGTTTATTTAAAAACATTATATGAAATATTTTCAGATAGGGTATTTACTGATTTTAGCGATGAAATATTCGAAAAAGAATTTACCAAAACAAAAATTTGGAATAAATTATATAAATTTCAGCAAGACGCAGTAAAATCTATTGTATTGGATAAATTAAAACATCATAATGGCTGTATTTTAGCAGATAGTGTTGGTCTTGGAAAAACTTTTACTGCATTAGCTGTAATACAATATTTTATATGCAATAAAAAGCCTAATATTCTTGTACTAGCCCCTAAAAGGTTAAAAAATAACTGGATAAAATATGGGCAGAGAACAGATAATCCATTTAAAGAAGATAGATTAAAAATTGATTTTAAAACTCATACAGACTTAACAGCGGAAAATTCAGATATCCAAAATTTTGATTGGGGAGTCTATGATTTAGTTGTTATTGATGAATCTCATAACTTTAGAAATGCAACTACAAGTAAAACTGATGAAAATGGAGAAATTATAAAGTTTAGCAGATATGATAAGCTATTAAGTGAAGTGATTAAAAATGGTTCCAGACAACCTAAGGTACTTTTACTTTCAGCAACACCTGTTAATACATCATTAACAGATTTAAAAAACCAAATTAGACTACTAACACAGGATAAAGATGATGCTTTTAAAGATATCAATATCCCTAGTTTAACAGGTATTATAAAAATTGCGAATCAAAAATATATTGAATGGGCAAAAGATAAAAATAGAGATAAAAATAAATTAATAGAAAACTTACCAACTAATTTCTTTAATTTGTTAGATGCTATAACCATTGCACGTTCAAGAAAACAAATTAAAAATTATTACAAAGATGATAATGTAATGAATAAAATCCCCAAAAGGAAGAATCCAATATCCTTATATATGGATATTGATACAATGAATAAATTTATAAGTTATGAACAGTTGAATGAAGAAATAGAAAATTACAAACTTTCATTATATAAGCCAACAAAATATGTAATACGCAACTTTGACAAATATAAAAGAAAAAGTAAAACTTCTATGACGCAAGAACAAAGAGAGAATTATTTAATCGGAATGATGAAAATAGGCTTCTTAAAACGTCTTGAAAGTTCTATTGCATCATTTACATTGTCAATGAAAAATACCTTAGATAAAATTAATGAAAGACTAAACCAAATACAACAAGCCGAAAAAACAAAAGAAAATTATAATATAGTAATTCAAGAGGAAGATATTTCTTATATCTATGACAATGATGATGATTTTGATTACAACGTAGGGAAAAAACTGGTTTATGATATCAGAGATTTAGATACAGAAGCTTGGAAACAAGATTTAATAAGCGATAGAGAACAAATAAAAAAGATATATAATTTAGCATTACAAATAAATGCTCAACGAGATGCTAAATTACAAAAATTAAAAAATATTATTACTGAAAAAGCAAGAAATAACGATAATAAAAAATTATTAGTCTTTAGTTCCTTTGGTGATACTGCAAATTATTTGTATCATGAATTAGCAGATTATGTAAAAAATGAACTTAAACTAAATATTGCATTAGTTACTGGTTCAGGGAAAAATGAATGTACATACGGTAATACTAATTTTGATGAAATATTGGATAATTTCTCTCCTAAATCTAAATTAGAAGATTATACAAGAACATCTAAAAATCAAATTGATATTCTAATTTGCACTGATTGTATTTCAGAAGGTCAAAATTTACAAGACTGTGATACAGTAGTAAACTATGATGTACATTGGAATCCAGTAAGATTAATTCAAAGATTTGGTCGTATTGATAGAATTGGTAGCAATAATAAAGAAATACAAATGATTTGTTTTTGGCCAACTAAGAATTTAGAGTATTACATAAACCTTCAAAATAGAGTTGAAGCTAGAATGATATTAGCAGACCAAGTTTCAGTAGGTGATGATAATATTTTAGCAGAACAAAATTCCGAATCTGAATTTGAAAGTCAAAATGAAACATCCTTCAGAATTAAACAAATGAAAAGCATAATGGAAGGTAACTTTGAAGACTTTGAAGACTCCAAGGAAGATATAAGTTTACCAGATTTTTCTCTTGAAGTATTTCATACTGATTTAAGAACCATTATTGAAAAAAAACAAAATGATATGGAACAATTACCAATCGGTATAAATACAATAATCCCTAATAAGTTTATTGATAAGGATGGACAAGAAAAGACTATACAGTCAGGCATAATATTCTGTTTAAAACAAAAAAGAAAATCTGATGACAATCAAAGAGTTAACAGGTTACAACCATACTATTTAGTTTATGTAAATGATAATGGAACTGTTTTATATTCATATGAAAAAGCTCAAACAATTTTAAATATTTATAGAGGTATGTGCTTAGGCAAAAATGAGCCTTATATAGAATTATGTGAATTATTTAATAAGAAACTAGAACTTGAAAATGGATTAGAAGAATATAACAAGCTTTTGAAAGCTTCGGTAGATGGAATCTCAAAGTCTTATCAAAAAGATATCGCAAAAGTTGTTTTTAGTCGTGGTGGGCTAATTCCAACGATAGACGAACAAGTAAAATGTGAAGATGATTTTGAACTTGTAAGTTGGTTGATAATTGATGGAAGTAACAATTCAAATTTATAATTATGCAAGTAATAGAAGAAGAACAAATAATTAAAATAGTTCGAAAATTATGTAGCTACAAGGCTAACTTACGTGATGATGCAATAAATTTGTTTCAACATTTTGGATATTCAACAAATCGTATGATAAAAGATTTGAATTCTCCAAGTAAATTCTGCTCCTATTTCCCTAACTTTGATAAAGATAAAGGATTATATTACGATTGGGATGAGTTTTATTTTTTATTTCAATTTACAATACAAGATTTAAATGAAATTTTAAGAAATAAAAAAATTGCTCAAGTAAAAAATTCTAATAGAGCTTATATGTATTTATCTTTAAAGCTAAAGAATACTAATTATTCTGATACATTATTAAAACAAATAGCATCTGAAATTAATAAACAATTCCCTAATCCAAGTATTTTATTAGTTTCTTTTGGGAATTATCTTTGTTTTATATTGACAGAACATAGAGTTAATAAAACAAATTCAGAAAAAGATGTTTTAGAATCTATTAATATCTTAAGACTAACTCCAAACAATATAACAAATGAACAACTTACTGCATTAATTAAAGTATTTGATATTGACTATGTATATGGTAATAAAAAAATAGAGAATACTAATACTAAAAATACGAAACAAAATCCTAATATCATACAACTAAAACCAGAATTTAAATTTTCAGAAACTGAATTTACTCAATTCACGAGTAAACTACCTACAAAATCTCAATATGGAGAATATCTTAAGTATTTCAAAAACATTATTGATAATTACGGTGAAAATGACAAAATTAAAGAAATTTCTTATTTCCATTATGGTTTAATTAATATGAATTGTAAGAATTACCAAGATGCAATTCTTTCTTTTTCATATCATATTAATAATAAAACTGCATATTTAGCTTCTAGTTATCAATTTAGAGCTTTTTCTTATCTACAAGTTGAAAATTATGAAGATGGACTTGATGATTTGGAACAAAGTATAAATATAATTAAAAATGTACAAAATATTAAGAATTACCACTACATATTTAAAAATTATACATTATTACAAAAACTAATAGAATATGACTATCTTGATTGGCTTTCAGACTTAGTTGATTTATTAATATCTAAAGAGTTTAAAACATATCAACCACATTATTATAAGGCGTTAATTGATTTCTTTAAGACTGACATAGAACGAACTGAAAATAATTTAAGATTATCTTTAAATGATATTTTAAAATCAGATTATTTAATACCACAATTAAAAGTGTTTGTTAAAGATTTATATTTTTTGTTTTTTACTTGTAACTGTTGGAAAAGTAATATCAACTGTGAGCTATGGCTTGATTTGATTAATAAAATCTTTGAATATGACATATTTGAT
This sequence comes from Candidatus Gastranaerophilales bacterium, assembly GCA_944326015.1. Taxonomy (GTDB): domain Bacteria; phylum Cyanobacteriota; class Vampirovibrionia; order Gastranaerophilales; family Gastranaerophilaceae; genus Stercorousia. Next base: position 4,596 of record CALVCJ010000115.1, on the reverse strand, counting down.
GCAAGTTTATATTGTATTAAAGGGTATTGCTATTATAATTTAAGAGATTATTCTAATGCTGATAAATGCTTTAAAAAAGTATTACAAGAGATAGATAGAGATATATTTAATAATTTTATTCAAAATTATTATGATAATAGGGGAAATATTAAAATACTTCCTGAAAAGACTATTACTAATATTGAAATACCAAAACAAAACTCAATATCGAACCTCAATAAAATTATAAACAAAGAAACAAAAAGAGCTCTACCTTCACAACGTGCTGAAAATAATACTAGAGTATTTATTTTAAGTAATAACAACATCGACAATATTAATAATACAGAGTTAGAACTAAACTTAGATGATTTACTGGAAGAGCCAAAGAACAATAATATAGAAGATGAAATTGGTATTGAACAATTTGATGACAACTTTAAACAAATACTTGAAACAATTTCTAGCAAAGATATTATTAATATTGAAAATCTAAGAAATAAACAATTGTTAGAGGATTCTATATATTGGTATTTGTGTAATATAGGGAAAACCCCATTATTAACAAAAGAACAAGAGATAGAATTAGCAAAAAAAATTGAACTTGGTAATGCTGAAGCAAAAATAGCCAAACAATATCTAATACTCGCAAATCTTAGGCTTGTTGTATGGGTTGCTAAACAATATGTATATAGAAAGAGGTTATCATTTTTAGATTTAATACAGGAAGGTAATATAGGTTTAATAAAAGCTGTTGATAAATTTGATTTATCAAAGGGATATAGATTTTCTACATATGCAACTTGGTGGATTAAACAAGCTATTTCTAGAGCCATAATAGATAAAGGAAAACTTATTAGATATCCTGTACACGCACATGATACATTACATAGAATTTTTAATTATATTAATTCTTTTGAGAAAAAACCTTCCAACAAAGAAATTGCGGAACATTTTAAAATAAGTGAAGAAAAGATTAAAATATTGTTAAAATCTCCACGAGCAATCTTGGGAATGGATGAATTCTTACTAGAATATCCTGATGACTATAATTCTGTTGATACAACTATTTCAAATTTTGACAATAATAATGGAACAAACGTGCTAGTAGATATACTAAAGACATTATCACCTAGAGAAAGAGATGTGATAAAATTGCGTTTTGGATTGGATGGTGGACATGAAAGAACATTAGAAGAAATTGGACAGATATATGGTGTGACACGAGAACGCATTAGACAAATTGAATCTAAGGCATTAAAGAAAATACGTCAACCCAATATAATAAATCTTTTAAGAGCATGTTATGAAGAACCTGTTGTTGAGATGAATATACAAATATTAAAAGATAAGCTAGAAAATAAAATTAATAAACAAATCCAAAAAGAGTCAAACAAATCAGAGAACAATAAACTTGTACATAACAATACTAAAACTTCAATCAAATCAGATAACTTACTTACAGATATTGGAATGAAAAATGAAGAGCAACATATTCAAATAAATCCTGAAGAAGAAAGGAAAAATATAGATACTTCTGATTGGGAATCTGTTGAAACATTACAATCAGCTGAAAATAAAAAGAAACTAAAGTTTAAATTTAATTTAAAGAGTCTAAAATCTATGTGGAATATATTTAAATAGATTTTTATATTTCTACAGTCTTAGTTTATAATAAAAACATTCGTATTATAGTATAAATAGACTATTAAATGCATAAAATAAGTATACTAATTGTTTTTTAATGCTGGCATGAGAAGTTTAGTGGACTTAATAGAATGAAAAGCCCTGTAATAGCAATCATTACAAGGCTTTTGTGCTTTCAAAGGAGCAATGCAATTCAATTTTTCTGTATAAAATTCAATTGTCTATAAAAAGTACACTTTTCGTGGACAAATTCTTTAAATGCAAAATCAACCATTTTTAGAGGTGATTTCCTACAAAAAAGGTACACAAAATACACCTAACATTTTATAGACTTTTCGTATTTGTAAAATGTACTTTTTGCAATATCACACATTGACATTACATCTTTAACCTTAATAAAACCTTGCTTGTATAATTCGTAAGCCCTGATAAAATCTTTTGGAATCTCTCCCTTTGGTCTTCCAAACTTAACACCATTCGCAAGAGCTGACTTAATACCTTCAGCTTGTCTTGTTTTGATATTTACTCTTTCCTTTTCTGCAACATAGCCTAATAGCTTTAATACAATATCGGTAATTAATCTCCCGGTTAATCCGTTTTGATTGTCTCGTGTGTTTAAAATAGGCATATCTAAAACCTGAATATCAACTCCCTTATCAATCAATGTTTCCCACTCTTTGCAGATTTCTGTATAGTTACGACCAAATCTATCAATCGAGTGAATAATCAATAAATCGCCTTCTCTTAATTGAGCTTTCATTTGTTGGTATTTTTCACGACCTACAAAGTTCTTTCCACTAGCTTTTTCTATGATTATTTCATCTATTTTTAAATCTTTAAGTGCATCCAGTTGTCTATTCTCGTGTTGTTCACGAGTCGACACCCTTATATATGCAAATACTTTACTCATTTTTATCCTTTCTTTTTGTTTAGGGAATTTTTAGATTTTCTACAAAGTTTACCTACTGTGATACAATCACTTTTTATATACAAGGTAGGCAATGCCAAAAGGCTTGATATGGATAACCGCTTCGGCTTTGTTTTTAAATCTTAAAATCAAATCTAAATCATCTGTAATTTTTATAGGTTCTAAACCGTATGGCTCAAGCTCTTTTAGAATCAAATCCTTATAGAAATTAAAGTCTAAATCCTCATCCTTATCATACAGATGGCAATATTTGTAATAGGATAAAACAATTTCTGACTGTGATTCCTTAACCTTTTTTAATTGTTCTTTGAAATCTTCAAATGTTTTTATTTTAACGTTTTCTATTTTTTTCATTTTTAATTCCTTTATTAGTGATAAGGGGGGGACGAATCCCCCTTGATTGTTAATGTTCCGATGTTAGTAGTAGAGTGTAAACAATTGGATTTACCGATGCTAATTCTAAAAAGAATTTGTATGTTGTAATCTCCTCATTGTCTTTTGTTGGCAAATCAATAAATGGAATCATTTGCTTAGCGACTGTTATACACTCGTGATAATCATTACCAATCCATCCTTCATGGTAAATTTCAAAATACCCTTGATGCTTTTTGTCTACTGCAATTTCCACAACAAAGAATGACTCTTCTTCCGTTTCATAAGTCTTTAAGACATCGGGCATGTAGGATATTACCGTATCAACCAGCCAATGGGCATCTAAAGTCTGTGCAAAATCTAAAATTCCAGTGGTATAAAATAGGTTATTGCAATAATTACGTTTATAGAGTCTTTCCGAACCATAATTTCGATTTAATACATCGTTTACATCTTTATATGTTATTGTCATCTTATAATCCTTTCATCTTTAATATTGTTTAACTGTTACCCCCATAAGGGGAGGGGAATAATCCCCCTATGAAATTGTGAACTTCCTGTAATTAGTCTGTTTGATGAAGGAATTATAAAGTTCTAAGTATTTCTTTTTGAAAGCTGATGTATTAAAATTGTTTCGAACTACATTGGTAAACCTAATGGTAAATGCACCGATTTCTAATTCTTCTAAGCCTGCATTATCAAGTAGTTTCTTTAGCTCAGCTTCTTTTTCTTCTCTAAGTTCTTTAAGTTCCTTTTCTTTGGCTTCATAAGCTTTAATTAGTCTGATTTCATTTTCAATGTTCAAGTTTGTTGTGATGATTTTGTTTTGCATGTTTTTGCTCCTTATTATTTTGCCTAATAACTAGAAGCAGCGCTGCTTTCGCTATACATGTAACCATATGGTTACTAATCTTGTCAACTTTTAGGCATAGTTTTTTGCAGCAATTCTTTACTTGACAAGAGTAGCTATATAGTTATCATATAAATAAGGGGGTAGAGATGCGAGAACAAAAGCCTAAGTATATAGTCCCGGACCAGACAAAAAAAAGAGTGCAAAATTTCATGAATGAATTCATGGAGTCTCAAAAGCTCACTAAAGCAGGACTTGCAAGAATATTAGAAGAAAAACTCGGTCGGTCTGGATGTCGAACAAATTTGGTTAAGAAATTCTCTAAAGCAACATTTCAGCTTTCGGAAGTAATAGAAATTTTAGACCTATTTAATTGCGAATTAAAAATTGTTCCCAAAACGGAGATAGAGACACCCGGTAATAAAGGTTAAGATATAAGTTAAAATCCTCATACTGAGAATTGAATTTTTGGGAAGTTTTACATATTGCGACGCAAAGACTATAGGGAGATAATCATATGAAGAATTTAATACTTGGAATAATAATCGGTTTAACTTGTACTGCTTGTTGTATTGCAAAAGACCAGTCTTATATAAATCATATGAAAGTAATCCTGACTGATAAAAATTATATATATACGACTACAATTAATACAGATGAAGGTACATACAGAATATTTACAGTAGAAAACAAAAATGGTGGAGCAGGAATAACAGCTGTTAAGATAAAGTAAAGTATTATTGGCATTTTTATGGTAGAGTTTTCTTGAGGGAATATTGATATATGGAATTCGGGCAAGAAGAAATTCAATTATACTGTA
>CALVCJ010000114.1 GCA_944326015.1 Candidatus Gastranaerophilales bacterium | reverse complement strand
ATATCGTCGCATTTTGTGTGCGAATGTGGAAGGCCGCTCATTTAATCAATTAGCGTTTCTTCTTTCTTCTGAAAAGTCCGCTATATTTGCCCATGAGTTTCCTTACAAGCATGAAGGTGTCGAATGCGGTTATGCTGTTGCTCACAATGTTTGCCACAAGCTCACCTTTTGTATTGGCACTCTTTGGTGTGAACAATCCTTTCCAAAGGGTCTCAATTTGTTCTCCTTTTTTTTGGATATTAGCTTGCAATTCATCTTTGCGGGCCTGAAGGTCTGCAAGGGTGTAGTATTGGTTGTTGTATGTTGCCATTTCGTTAGGGGTTAATGCTGTTAGCTGAGCAGTGTATTAGTCAGGAATCTGATTAGCGGGCGAATTATCAGTGGTTTGCGCAGAGAGTAAATTATGAAGAGCAGGAAGAGCAATAATGCTGCCACGATGGCAAAGGCACCGGCCGTTCCGGTAACGGGTGAAATCCAATACACTATTGCGAATGACAAGTAGAACAGCACTGAAAATATCAGCACAAAAATTATTATGCTGAGCGACAGTGCAGTAATAAGACGAACCATTTTTTCGATTACATCGAACTTCAGATATTCTTTCTGAAGCCCGATGTAATCTTTCAGCGTTTCAATGAGCCGTGCCAACGACTCAACGTTCTTGTCGCTTGATAACATTCTTGAACTTTTCTATATAAGAGCCAATGCCCCTTTGCTTGGCGTTATGCCTCGGGAGCGGCTTCCTGGATGTTATCAACAAGGTCGCCAACTTCTTTGCGGCTTAGTTTTATGTTGTGCTTGGCAAGAAAGTCGTCAACGGCATCTGTAATCTTCCCGCGTGTGTCTTTGCCCTTCTCGGGAGCCAACAACAAGCCTAAGACTGCTCCGGCGATAGCTCCGCCGAGGAAAGCACTGATATAACCTAAACTTTTCATAATCGCATTTGTTTTAAATTAGACAATAAAATTTCATTACGCAAATATAGAAAAGATTTTCCGAGTAGAGTAATTTTTCTCCTCATTTTTTGTTAAATTTGCCCGTTTCCCCCCATTTAACAAACTTTAGTTGGCTTATTCCTTTCCATTTGCGTGATATTTAGTAATTTCGCAAAAATATTTTTCCACTAATTTCGTAAGTTTAATTTTAATAGTAAGGTGAAGATGAAGAAGTACATGGTGTTATGCGCAGGAATTTGCGCCGCAATGGCTTTAACGGGTTGCAAGTCAAGCGAGAGCGCTTACAAGAAAGCATACGAGAAGGCAAAGGCTCAGGAGACCGCACAGCAAACAGCCCCACAGCCAGCTGAGACGGAGGCAAACGTTGTGGCTCCGCTCGTGGACAAACCAGCAACAGACACACCGGTCGTTGATAATGTAGACAATGTACAAGTACGGCAAGAGAAGGTTTCTGTGGTAAGTGGTTCTGGCTTGAAAAATTATAGTGTTGTAGTAGGGTCGTTCTCTCTTAAAGCCAATGCAGACGGTCTGCAGCAGAAATTGAGGGAGGCCGGTTATGATGCGCAGCTCGTAAAGAACGACGAGCGCAATATGTATCGTGTCGTAGCCACTACATTCGACAATAAGGCAGACGCAGCTGCAAGTCGTAACGAGTTCAGGGCACAGTATCCAGATGCATGGCTTCTGTATAATGCACAATAATTAATGAGAGTTTACCTCTGTGGCAAGGATTCTTTCCATTGATTATGGGAAAAAACGTACAGGACTGGCGGTTACCGACCCTCTTCAGATTATTCCGGGAGGGTTGGCAACTGTACCTACGTCTTCATTGTTCGACTTTCTTCGTGACTATGTCTCGCATGAACATGTTGAACGTATAGTCATAGGCAAACCCATGCAGACAAATGGCAAGCCAAGCGAGAATCTTGCTCGCGTTAGCCAGTTTGTAGACAGATGGCGAAAGGCAATGCCTGGCATACCCATTGAGTATTATGACGAACGGTTTACGTCCGTTCTGGCCCATCAAGCCATGATTGACGGAGGGCTAGGAAAAAAAGCCCGTCGCAACAAGGAGCTTGTTGACGAAATAAGTGCCACGATAATTTTACGTGACTACATGACTGCAAGGCATAGGTGACATTCTTGCGCAGAGGTTTCTTTGAAAACATTTGATTTATGATATTACCAATATATACTTTTGGGCAACCTGTTTTGAGACAGGTCGCAGAAGACATACCGGCAGATATGCCAGGATTGAAGGAGTTGATTCAGGATATGTTTGAGACTCTGACCGAATCAGAGGGTGTAGGGTTGGCAGCCCCACAGATAGGAAAGGCCATCCGTGTCGTAGTGATAGACTTGGATGTTCTTTCTGATGAATTACCGGAATATAAGGATTTTCGTAAGGCATATATCAATCCACATATATTAGAGTATGATGACTCTAATGTAGAGACGATGGAGGAGGGATGTCTAAGCCTTCCGGCCATACACGAGAATGTTACCCGCCCAACACGTATTCGGGTGAAATTCCTTGATGCAGAACTGAGGGAGCATGATGAATGGGTTGATGGTTATCTTGCCAGAGTGATGCAGCACGAATTTGACCATCTTGACGGGAAAATGTTCATCGACCGTATTTCTCCATTGCGCAAACAGCTTATAAAGGGGAAATTGCGTGCTTTGCTACAAGGGCGTTTCCGTTGTGGTTACAGGACGAAAATGGTGATGAGAAAGTAGAAATAGCTATGTGTCGGAAGGTAGCTATCTTCGTTGTAATGCTGTTACTGCCTTTGGTCGGCAATGCCCAATTTAATACAGACAGGCTTGTGACCATAGGTCGCAGTGCATTATATTATGAGGATTATGTGCTATCGATACAATATTTCAATCAGGCAATACAAGCCAAACCCTATTTATACGAACCATGGTTCTACAGGGGTGTTGCCAAGTATTATTTGGATGACTTTGTCGGTGCTGAAAAAGACTGCACGGAGGCCATTGAACGCAACCCATATGTTGTCAGCATATATGAGTTGCGGGGAATATCAAGGATAAGGCAGGAAAAGTATACCGATGCCATTGATGATTATACCCAAGCCTTAAAATATGACCCTGAGAACCGTGGCCTTTGGCATAATAGGGTTCTTTGCCGCATACAGTCAAAGGAATATGATGCTGCATTGGTTGAGCTTGACACGATTGTTGCCCGATGGAGCAATTATGCCCCGGGCTATGCGATGCAGGCAGAAGTGTATATGGAGCAGGGGGATACAGCCAAAGCTATTGTGGCTCTGGAAAAAAGCTTGGATGTTGACCCTTACGATGGTTCAACATGGACAATGCGCTCCATGATAAGTTTGTCAAAAAAAGAATGGAAAGAGGCTGAAGGTTTTTTGGACAAGGCTATTCACCTGTTGCCGCGAAATGCAGGCAATTATATTAACCGGGCTTTGGCAAGGGTAAACCAAAACAACCTCCGGGGGGCGATGTCTGACTATGATACGGCTCTTGACATAGACCCTGACAACTTTTTGGGGCATTATAACAGAGGACTGCTGCGTTCGCAGGTCGGTGATGACAACCGTGCCATTACAGATTTCGACTTTGTGCTGAAGCTGGAACCAGACAACTTGATGGCTTTATTTAACAGGGCTTTGCTGTTAGACAAGACTGGAGACCTTCGTGGGGCCATCCGGGATTATTCGAAAGTAATTGAGCAATATCCTAATTTCTGGACTGGCTTGCATTATCGCGCGGATTGCTATCGTAGGCTTGGCATGGTTAAACAAGCTGAAGAAGATGAGTTCAGGATATATAAAGCCAGGCTTTATAAAAGTCTTTATGGAATTCAGCCGCGCTTAAACAAGGAACAACTGCGCAAGCGTAGCGATGAAGACATGGATAAGTACAACCAGCTTGTCGTTGCTGACGAACAAGAGGTCGAGCATAAGTATGAGAACGATTATCGTGGACGTGTGCAGGACCACAAGGTGGAAATGGCATTCTTGCCAATGTTCGGCTTGGCATTTGAAGGTTATCATAGTGATGTGGTGCTGTATGTTGCTTACGACAGATTGGTTGATGCTTTCAATCAGACTTCCGGGATGACACGCAAGATATATATTAATTGCAATTCTGCTGCGTTAGATGAAGCCCATTCAAAAGATTTGTTTGCCTATATAGACTCGCTTTCGTTCACATTGGAGTCCATCCCCAGTACGAGTCAGGTTCAACCAGCCTTGTTGATGCGGGCTATTGCATACTCTGCAACACAAAATTACGAGAGTGCGATGGAAGACCTTACTGCGTATTTGCGTATTGACACAACTTCTGCATTGGCGTATTGGCAGAGGGCTGTCTGCCAGTTTAAAGCTAATCAGTTTAATGCTTCTATTGGAACAGACGTGGCAATCAGAGATGCTTCGGTTTTGTCGGACTTGAAT
>CALVCJ010000113.1 GCA_944326015.1 Candidatus Gastranaerophilales bacterium | reverse complement strand
TTAGCCGGTGCTTCCTCTGCAGGTACCGTCAAGTTTCGTCCCTGCTGACAGAACTTTACACCCCGAAGGGCTTAATCGTTCACGCGGCGTTGCTGCGTCAGGCTTTCGCCCATTGCGCAAAATTCCCTACTGCTGCCTCCCGTAGGAGTATGGGCCGTGTCTCAGTCCCATTGTGGCTGATCATCCTCTCAAACCAGCTACTGATCGTCGCCTTGGTGGTCCATTACACCGCCAACTAGCTAATCAGATGCAGACTCATCCTTGAGCACCGGAGTTTTCAAGATTGGTATTTCAACCAAGCTCATATGGGGTATTAGCAGAAGTTTCCCTCTGTTGTCCCCCACTCAAGGGCAGATTCTCTACATATTACTCACCCGTCCGCCACTTTCCACTGACCGAAGTCAGCTTCTCGTTCGACTTGCATGTATGAAGCACGCCGCCAGCGTTCGTCCTGAGCCAGGATCAAACTCTCCATTGTCAGAAAGTTATTAGTATCTGTTTCAAAAGAAACAGTTTCTAGCTCATTAAATTGTTTAGTTACCTAAACTGTCCGTTATCATTCGTTTTTAGAATTAACAAAGTATTGTTTTCTCGCGCTCACTTTTTTAAAGCTTGCGCGGTTCAGCTATTCTGTTGTCAAAGTACTACATAAATCTCTTTCAACCGCTATAGAAGCCCTGTATAACACAGACACAATTTCAATTTTGAATTGGGGTTTACTTCCTTTACCTTTTATATTATATAAATCAGATGCATTCGTTATTTTTATTTGCTAGTGTCATCTGCATTTCTAATCTTACATCGTCAATTTTTAATGTCAAGTAGTTTGTTTTAAATTTTTTAAAATTTCTTAACGTTTCCTCAACGGTGTATTGATTTTTTAAAGGTTCACTGTGCACTGGGCACGTCTTTGATTGTATGCAAAAGAAATTTTAAAGTCAAGCACTTTTTTTCATGTTTTTTTTAAGTTTTTCTATCATCTGTTAAAAATGCTATTATATAAGCGTTTTAACCATTTACAAAAATTAATAATTACTGATACACATGGTTTCAGACGCGTATATTAATAAAATGTTCCTTATATTTTTCATTTTTTTGAATGAGTTATTTTTACCACACATAATTTATACTATTTTTATAAAATTTGTCTCAAAATGAAACTTGATATAAGGAGAATTTATGATGAAAAAAACTTTAAAAAATTGTCTGATTTCGCTTTCAATAGTTATGGCATGCTCAATGGCAGCAATGGCTGATGGAAATGCTTTTACTCCGCTTAATTTTGATGATACAGTATATGGAACTGCTGTCAGAACTTCCGCAACAACGGTAAATCCTGCACCTGCACCATCAGCAACAACTCCAATCAGTGAAGAACCTGTCGGAAATGCAAAAATGCAAAATGCCATTATCCAACTGGATAATGCGCAGGTTGACGTAAGAAACGAACTTTTAAATTATAAAGCGAAATATTCAGATGTAGATGCTCAATATAAAGCAATAAAAGCGCAGAGAAAAGCACTGGATAAACAGGTAAAAACACTTGAAAAAAGAATTAAAAAAATTGACAAACAAAAAGAAAATATAAGAAAAAACATGTTATAAGAAGCATGCCTTAAAAATATAAAAAAAGACCTGGATAAAATTCAGGTCTTTTTTGTGTGATTTGCATAGCTGTTTCCATAAACTATTAATTATTACCATTATATATTCTTATATAGTTCCAGTAAGTTCCAAAAACTTTTTTTACATAATTTTTAGTTTCAGTGTATGGAATTTGCTCAACGAATTCATCAGTGTCATTATAATGAAGAGAAGTTTTCCATCTCTGAATTGAACCTATACCTCCATTATAAGCCGCGACTGATGAAATATCATAGCCATCAAGATTATTTCTTAAAAATTCATAGTAATAATTTCCAAGTTTAATATTAAGATACGGATTGAAAAGTGCCTGTGAAATATCCATACCCAGTTTCATTTTTGAATTTATTTCCGATGCGGTCGAAGGCATTAGCTGCATTAAACCGCTAGCTCCAGCTATGCTTTGTGCAAGAGGATCAAAGTAACTTTCTTCTCGCGTTAATGCAAGCATAAGCGGTGGATTATTTCCGGTTTCATGGGCAAATTTTATGATATCATCATAAAAAATCACAGGGTAGACAAGCCTCCACCTTAAATCATATTTATCCGGCTTATCTTTAAGCTTATCCATTGCCTCCCGTGCAACAAGCATTGAATGTGGATAATCGCCTTTTTTATACAAAACCCAGCTTTTTACAAATTCGTCATTACCACTAAGTTCACTTACTATGTCATAATCTTTAAGTTCAACCAGTTTAACTATTATATTATTTTTGGAATAGCTATAAGGGTACATGACAGGTTTAGGGTTAATATAACTCGTAATCAAGGGATTGGTAAGTCTCTGCAAATGCATATAGGAACGATAAGCATAATAAGAATCCGGAAATTTATCTATTACATTTCTATAATAATTTGTATATTCTTCATAATCGTTCTTCTTTTCTGCGAGTTTTCCAAGCCAGAACATGACCATAGGGGAAGAATTTACATCAGGGAATTTTTTTAGATGGTCAAGTCCTATTTTTTCTGCATCTTCATAATTTCCTGATTTAATTTTAGAGAAGAAAATATGTGAAAGGGCTTCTGCTGAAAACCTCCCGTGAGGATATTTCAAATATAGGTAACTGTAACATACAGATTTATCTTTTGAAGATACATTATCACATTTCATACTGAGCAGATAATCCTGTCCTTTACCCGATGCTAAACTCAAAAGTGTATCAATAGCTTTAATTTTAGAATTTGACAATTTAAGATAAATATCAACTGCTTCATACACAGAATCATCCGTAACATACTGGGAACGTTTTTGTAATCCGTTTTCTGTAAGAAATTTGGCTTTTTGATAATCTTTTAAAGCATAAGAATTTTTTACGTCAAGTGTCCAATTTTCATTAACATCAGTTTTTTTTAAAAGTTCTGCGGCTTTTGTGTATTCCCCAAACAAATAACAAGTATGTGCCATTAACAGATAGTCATCTTTTGAAATAGAAATATTATCCGAAATTTCAAGCCAATCATTGACAGCATTCATTGCAAGTTTTCCTGAAGGTGCTTTTTTCAAATAGTGTCTAAAACAGTTCTGAATATCATCATTCACAGAATGCGGCCTTAAGTCTTGTTTTTTATATTTATTTTTCAAAATAACGCCGAGATAATATTCTGATGCTATTGCGTAATCTGTATCAGGTGCATTATGAATAATATTTTCAAAATATTTCTTTGCAAGATGAGGTTTGTCATTTAAAAGTTTTTGACCTGCAAGATACCTTGCACGGAAACTTAAAGGGTGATTGGGATAATTATTAAAGATAAGCTGATACTGCTTAATTTCGGATTTATCATCATTAAGCATTCTTGCGCATTCTGCTCTGTGGTATATTGCAATAGGTTTAAGTTTAGAAAATAAAGAAATTTTTGAAAACAGATAATAAGCATTTTGATAGTCGCCTTTTTCAAAATCAGCCATTGCAGATGTATAAATTTCATCAGTTTTTTGAGATGGCTGGTAAAATTTTGCGACAAAATAAGCGCCTGCACAAAGCACAACGACACCTAATACTCCCGCTATAACCTTCTTTTTATTATATATCACAACCATTCTAATTATATATTAGCAGAAAATTATTTATTGTACAAGAAATTTTAGTAATATTAAACTTTAACATATAATTTATAAAGAAAAGTTACATTAAAATTAAATATAGAAATATCAAAAATTTTTTTATTATATAATATAAACATTATATATCAGGAGGTTAAATGTACGGAATAATATTAGCAGGCGGATCTGGAAGCAGGTTGTGGCCTTTATCAAGGGAGCTTTATCCTAAACAGCTTTTGAATTTAAATTCAGACAAAAGTCTTTTACAATCCACTTTTGAAAGATTAAAAGCCTTTATGCCCGAGCAAAATATTGTAAGTATTACCAATACAAAACATGCTTCAAATGTTCGTATGCAGCTAGCAGCCATCACACCGGAGCCCGTCATATTATCCGAACCTGCCGCTAAAAATACAGCACCTGCAATTACACTTGCTTCAAAATTTATAATGCAAAAATCAAATTCTGACCCTTTTATTATTGTTGTTCCGTCAGATCATCTGATTAAAGATAATGAAAAATTCCTATCAACAGTGAAAAAAGGTGAAAAACTTGCTCAGGAGGGTTTTATTGTAACATTCGGAATTAAACCGGCTTACCCTGAAACAGGATACGGTTATATTAACACCGCAGAAATAAACGGCGAAGGCTTTAAGGTTGGTGAATTTGTTGAAAAACCCGATTTTGAAACCGCGAAAAAATATTTGCAAAAAGGTACATATTACTGGAACAGCGGCATATTTATGTTTAAAGCCTCTGTCTTACTCAAAGAAATAAACAAATATGCTCCTGAAATTGCAAAAATATCAGAAGAATTTGATTTTTCACAATCAAATGAAATTCCATTTATAAATTTTGACAAAATGCCTAATATTTCAATAGATTACGCAGTCATGGAAAAATCCAGCAATATAGCACTTGTTAAGCTGGAAAGTGATTGGAATGATTTAGGTTCCTGGCAGTCAATTTATGATATAAGCAATAAAGACGCACAGGGAAATGTTTTTATAGGACATGTACTTGATAAAGGCTCAAAAAATTCTTTTGTTTATGCATCTTCCAAACTCGTTGCAACAATAGGGCTTGAAGATACGATTATAATAGAGACAGAAGATGCAGTTCTTGCCTGTAAAAAAGATTTAACACAAAATGTAAAACATATTTATGAAACATTAAAAAAACAAAACGATAACACTCATCTTGTACATAAAACAGTTTATCGCCCATGGGGATTTTATACTGTTATTGCGCAAGGCGAGGGATTTCTCACAAAAATTATCCATGTTAATACAGGACAAAAATTATCAGTTCAATCCCATAATTATAGAAGCGAACACTGGGTTGTACTTTCCGGAACAGCAAAAGTCATACTTGAAGGCAAAGAAATGATATTATCTCCAGGACACAGTGTGGATATTCCCCTAAAAGCTATTCATTCGCTTCAAAATCCGTTTGAGGATGATCTGCAAATTATAGAAATTCAAAAAGGCAATCCGCTTATTGAAGAAGATATTATAAGATATGAAGATATGTATGGCAGAGTTTAACTGCAACTACGGCACTCTATCATACACTATTTTATAAACTTCTTAAAAAAATTTGAATAAAAAAAAACTTCACTAATTAACATTTACAGATAAACAAGTTTTTTCGTAATGCAATCTGTTATTAAACTGGTTAATCCTTCCCATAACTTCCTTAAACATTGGAATAGGCAGACTTTGCTTCCCGTCGGACAGAGCATTTTCAGGATCATGATGAACTTCAATCATAATACCATCAGCACCTACAACAAGCCCAGCCTTTGCCATAGGTTCAATCAAATACCTCTGCCCGGTTCCATGACTCGGATCAACTATTATCGGAAGATGAGAATACTTTTTAATAACAGGAATAGATGCTATATCCATTACATTACGCGTAAAAGCACTGTCAAAACTTCTGATTCCGCGTTCACATAAAATTACATTCGGATTACCGTTGTACATGATGTGCTCGGCAGCAAGTAAAAATTCTCTGATTGTACTTGCAAGCCCCCGTTTTAAAATAACAGGCTTGTTACATCTTCCGACAGCATGAAGAAGTTTAAAATTTTGAACATTCCTTGCTCCAATTTGTAAAACATCAACATATTCACACATCATATCAAGGTCGCAAGCATCCATAACCTCCGAAACTGTTAAAAGTCCAGTTTCCTCACTAGCCCTTTTCAAATATTTCAGAGCTTTTTCACCATACCCTTGAAAATCATAAGGTGAAGTCCTTGGTTTAAAAGCACCGCCTCTTAAAAATTCACACCCCATTTCTTTTGCAGCAAGCGCAACTTTAAGAAGTCCGTCGTAATCTTCTTCAACCGAACACGGTCCAACCATTGCAACAGGTTTGTTATTGCCACCTATCTTAACACCATTAGCAAATTCTATAACAGTATCATCCGGTTTTCTATCACGAGAAGCAAGTCTGAAGGGCTCTCTTATAATTTTAACTTCTTTTACACCGTCAAATGCAGCAATTCTTCCAGGTGTAACTGTAGTTTTATCTCCTATTGCATCAATAACTGTATGAATTTCACCCTGATTAAATCTTATATCAAAACCGTTATCTTTTAAAAAATCAATAACTTTTTGCACTTGCACTTTTGTAGCGTTACGCTCCATTATTATAATCATATACGTCCCTCCGGTAAATCTACAATATTTATAAAGCAAAAATAAGTGTACCATGAACAATTTTTATATACAATTTATTTGACATTATTCTTAATCTTTTTTAGCAAATTGATCGCAGGGAAATAATCTGGCAGCACTCTTATGCAATCTGCAAGTGATTTTTCAGCTTTTTCAATATCATTATTTCCATAATAAATATATGCAAGCAAATAGTGGAGTTCGGGGTCATGATAATAATATTCTTTTGCACGCAAAAGAAAAAACATTGCCTGCTCATAATAATTGTTGTTATAAAAAACTCGTCCAATAAATTTTAAAACCTCCGGATTTATTGTAAACATAAAATCCGAATATCTTATTATTTTTTCAACATAATCACCTTTGAAGTAATTAATTAAAATATTTAAATCAATTTCTAAAAAATTCCTTAATTCAAAATAAGAAGGGTATTCCATCAATACACCCTCTATCATAGAAATAAGAAACAATGCCCAATGAGCACGAATATTTTCATCTTTAAGGCTGGAAAACAAATTTTTTGCCTTATCAATGTTATCCGACAGCAATTCTGAATATGCCAGCTCTAGCACACACCCATTTTGCATAAAAAATTGCTGACAGTCGAAATTACAATCCGTCAACAATTTTTCTTTAGCTTGTTTATAATCAGTAATCATAATTAATATTGATTGTTATCGTTAGAAAATGTAAAATCACTCATCATAGAATTCATAATCATAGCTTGCATAAGCCTTGGATCGATATTTTCCCCCTTCTGAGCCTGGGACATTAACATCGGAAGCATATTCATCATAGAATTTGTATTATTATTGCTATTTCCACCAAGCAGCATGCTAATTTCAGCCATTGAAGGATCCTGATAACGCATCATTTCTTCATAAGGATTTTCTTTTTGAACTGTAAGATTAAGACCAGCATCCTTCAAAGTTTTTATGGCATTTAAAATTTCCTGATCACTAACCTGTGCAATTTTATCAGTTACTTCTGCGGAATTTAGTTTTTTCTTATCAAAGTCTTTTATTCTCTGGATATCTTTTTCTTCAAGATTTTCTTTTGTATTAATTGTTTCTTTAATATTAACAAGTTCTTTCTCTTTCATTTGTTGATTTAATTCTGGAGAAAAACCGTTTCCGTAAGGTGCATTTATGAAAATATCCAATTCATCCAGTTCTTCAGCCGGTTCTTCTTCCACAGGTTTACAAGCAGGTCCGTCGGTCAAACAGTCTCTACCCTTTGTAGCATAGTCAACTAGATATTCATTAGGATTTAATGCAATTACTTTTTCATAAGCTGCAACCGCATCATCTACCATATCAACATGCGAGTATGCCATAGCCATATAATAATAAGCAAGAGCATTTAAAGGTTCTTTTTTAACCAACGAAAATAGCTCCTGCAGACATCCGGAATAGTTACCGGCTTTATATTTAGCAACTGCACTGTCAATATTAGCATCCGGATAATAAACAGTATTTTTATCAAGCTCAATTGACGTTCCAGTGGAATTTTGATCCTGACGGTTTTGACGACTGTCCGATAACGGCTGCAATTTATCTACACCTGCTGCATAAGCGCATACACTACCGAGTGTAAGCATCATTGATAATGTTAAAAGAATCTTCTTATTCATACATACATCCTTTTTTATTTTATTTTAATGTTTTTATTGGAAAAATCAAGCTCTTAACTTATTATATAACATTTTTTTTTTTTATCATAGTGCAAATATATGATTTATCTCAAAGCAAATTTGCACCCGCAATAATTTTGCCTGTAAAGAGAAAGTTCTTTAGATATACGGTTGGTTTTTAAAAAACCGTCTTTTTTCTTAAAATCAATTGCTATATAATTAAGATCATATAATTTAGCGATATTATTCCCTATTTGTGAAAGTTTTTCAAAATTTTTATGCGGGCTTATAACAATTGAAGTTGTAAAATTTTTTATTCCTTCACTTCTTGCAAATTCTGCGGTTTTTCTAAGTCTTAACTCAAAACATTTATCACATCTTCTTCCTTTTTCAGGTTCATTTTCAAAACCTTTGACAGCATTATAAAATTTATCAGGCTCATATACCTCTTCAACTAGCTTGCAGCCAAAATGAGTACACAATGTTTTTTCAGCCTCAAGCCTTCTGAAATATTCATCTTGCGGATAAATATTTGGATTATAAAAATATGCAATAACTTGATATCCCGTATCTTGAAGTAAAGATACAGGATATCCGGAACATATTGCACAACAGGTATGCAGGACTATTTTATCTTCTTTTAGCTCCAAGTTTTTTCACCCATTTTTTGAAGTCACTATACGGCTTAACCCCAATGTATACCTGATCTCCTATTATTGTACTCGGTGTACCGTTAATACCATGTTTGTAAGCAAAATTAATATCATCTCTTATTTTTCTGTCAGTTTCCACGCTATTTGCATCTGCACGCAGCTGTAAGAGATCAAAACCACCGTGTTTTTTTGCGAGCAGTAAAATAGCTTGTTCAGTCTGCGGTTTATTTTCAAACAAAATATTGTTCATAGTCCAAAGCTGACCTTGTTTTTCAGCTGCAACAGCATACCTTGCATTTAGACATGATCCTTTATGGAAAGGATGTTTCAAATAAGGGTTACACAAAGTGTCCAAAGGAAGATTTCTGTGAACAATCTTAATCCCTTTCATTTCCTTTGCAAGCTTATGCATCATAATATTGTGAACAGGACAAATCGGGCATTGATAATCAGAAAATATCTGAATCACAATTTCTGCATCTTCATCACCTAATAGGTTACCTTCGACTGCATATTCATTTGTTTTATGCATGAATTCTTTAAACTCAAGCTGCCGTTTAACCTGCGGTGCAAAAACAAATGATATACGGGTATATGCAAGGGCACCCCCTGCAGTAAGCATGACAATTATAAATGCTATTAAATATTTTTTAATCTTAATTGCATCCATGAAATCAATGCAACTTTGAATAATAGAACGCACAAATCCTCCTTTTTTGAAATCTGTTGCTATACAGCCTATAAGCAAGTTTAAAATATAAGTAAATGCACAAAGAATACAAAGCTTTTTAATCTCAAATAAACTCAAACAAAGTAAAATCATTGAAATTATAAAAGAAAATAAACCGAGAGAAGCTATATAATCCAGAGGATTTTTAAAAACTTCTAAAAATTTAAGAAGTTTAAAATTTTTCAATTTCGGAGCGAATAACATTAAGAAAACAAACGAATAAAAAATCAATCCCCAATAAGCAAGCGGGATTCCCAGAAACTGAGCTTCCGGAGTTTTTGCAATTCCGTCACAGTCAATGAAATCATTTATTGAACAAAAACTTGACAATGCATAAGGATTAAAGTTTGCATTGTAATAAATCATCGCAAGTTTAATCGTAGTGACAATACCTATAAGCGAAATTACACCTATAGAAATCTTTTTTTTCATATCTTTTTCCATACTAATCTTCTCCTGTTTTTATATGATTTATAATACTATTTTTATGAAAAGAAATCAATACCACAAAGCATAATATAATTTATTAAACAAAACTACAACAAAATGCATCTTGAATAAATATATGTTTTGTGATATAATCTAAAAATAGATGAGATATCCTTTATAATGAGAGGTTGCTTTGAAAAAGAATATACTTGATTTATTTTTTGAAAAAATATTAAATGTACCATTTTGGATTAAACAAGTAATTTATTTAAGACTATCAAAAGAAATGCAGGAAATGTCTTGTGAAGATTTTCTCAGAAACAATTCGGATGAAGTTTTTTCAACATTTGTCCCCACCCTTACATTCAAAGGAAAAACAGAGTTGATGGAGCGAAAATGCGGTCTTGACAATAATATTTATAATTTCCTACAAGGCTGTGCAAACGAATATAGTATGATTGAAATTTCTGTTAACACATTTCTGTCTATGGAAGAAGTTGCCAAATACTACGAACTCTGTCTCGAACAAAATTTTATTAAAGTTCCTGAATCAAAAGAAATTCACGCAATGGCAGGTTATATTGCCGGCAAATTCAGAATAGGAGAATATTTTAAGCAAAAAGGCACTCTGACAGTTGATCAGCTTCAACAGGCTATTCTCGCAAACAGAGATGCCACTGAATCAGGTAATCCTAAAAAATTCGGAGAAATTCTTGTACAGCTTGGGTTTGTTTCGGAAAATAATCTTAAATCCATACTACTCTTAAAAGAAGAAGCAAAAAAACGTTTTATTCTTGATTATAACACTGTTCCGAAACCTGAAACAACATTCACAAATGACAGCCAAAAATTTGAAGAAGAAATATCTAATTTGAAAGATGAAAATTTAAAACTAAAACGTAAAATGCTTCAGCTTTTGGAACTTGTAAAAAGAAATGGAATTCAGTAATAAGACAAACCCCGCATTATTAGTAAAATATCAAAGAGGAGAACTCGTTGATGAAGAACATTACGGCTTTGTAGTTCTCTCCGATAAAAAACGTACTTTTAATTTTACCGGTGCACCCAAAGATTACCCTTTTTATCTAAGATCCTGTGCCAAACCTTTACAGGCAAGTTTGATTATAGATTATGGCATGGATAAATTCTATGATATGACAGAAAATGAAATCGCCATATGCTGTGCATCACATTCAGGAGAAAAAATACATGTTAAAACCGCTGCTGCTTTGTTAAAAAAGATAGGACTTGATGAAAGTTACCTCAAATGTGGATTACACAAACCTCTTTCCACAACAGAACAGATTAAAATGCTTCTGAACAAAACACCTGTTAATATTCTGCAAAACAATTGTTCGGGAAAACATATTATGATGCTCGGTTTATGTAAAATGAAAAGCTGGGATTTGACATCATATGATAATCCTGAACATCCGCTTCAAAAAGCAATTAAAGAAAAAATTTACGAACTTTGCGGACTAAAACAGGAATATCCGCTCACTACAGACGGCTGCGGAGTTCCTATTATATCGATGCCGCTAATAAATATGCTAAACGGATATCTGAATCTGTTTTGTAACACAAAATACGAAAAAATAAAAAATGCATTTTTGAATAATCCTTATATAATTGGCGGAGAAGACAGGACTGATACTAAAATCATCGCAAACTCAAACGGAATTGTTGCAAAGGTAGGTGCAGGCGGGCTATGTATTACAGTAAATACATTGACGGAAGAAGCGTTTGTCGTCAAAATATCAGACTGTGATATGAAAGCAAGAGAGCTTGTAACATTTCAAATGCTGAAAAATCTGCACTGGTCAGATATTGAAATTCCTTATGAAATAAAAACTTTACACAACAAAAACGTTGGCAAAATTATTATTTCAATTTAATTTTGCTCTGAATCTGTAAAGCTTTTTTCGACGATTTTAAAATTTCTTATAATAAAGCATATCAACTCCTGAAAAAATATTCTTTATGCTTTGACCGCCTTCAGGAGCCCAGTAATTAGGCGTAAAGTTATCTTCAAAAACAAATAAACTATATGTGCATCACGGCCAAACTGATTAGGAGAATTGGATCCATTTACATCAATATAGAGAATAGCACATTCAGAACTTGGCTTAATTACAGGGGTAATATTGCCATCTTCATCCTCAACACAAGCACCGTTAGCATCTTGAACGCAATCAACAGCACTTCTTTTGCAAGAAGAATTTTGAATTATTTCAATTAAAGTATCATCATTTAATATAATTTTAGGGTGAATAAATGAACGTTCTCCTTCTTTAGTTGCATATTTCACTTTATAAAAAAACTCTTTGCATCCTTGCGAATTTTCACTTGTACAAACTTTTGCACCGGTAAAATATCTGGCAAAATTTTGAGCTGTCTTTGCAGAAGAATTTGAATGGTTAAACCAAAATGTATAATCGCCAATTATACCAGTTTCCTGTTGAGCCATTAAAGCGGCATTCTTAATTTCTGAAATTGCTCTTTTTGTCCTTGTTATTAACTCTTTTTCCTTGTGTTTTTCAATCAAAGAAGGCATAGTCATTGCAGCAACAACTCCGATAATACCGAGTGTTATTAAAACTTCTGCCAGAGTAAAAGCGGCTGGACTTTTGGAAGATAAGATATTTAAACTAAAATGTCTTCGCTCGTGAGAAGATACTGAAACAAGTCCGGGATGACGCAAAGATTTATGCAAAATCTATGTGACGGGTAGATCGGTTATGCTCATACATTCCCTTGGGAAATGCATAGCTCTCGTCATGACATGAAATTTACCATTTATTATTAAATAAATATGTGATATAATTGTATAAAATGATTATATATATTGATGAAAATGAAGAAAATAAAAGAGTTGACAGTTTCCTTTCGGAAATTATACCGGATGTTTCGCGCTCAAAAATTCAAAATTTAATAAAATCAGGCTTAGTCAAAATTAATAACACAATAAAAAAAACATCATATCTTTTGAAAGAAAATGACAAGATTGATATTGAAATTCCCGAACAGAAAGAATTTTGTATTAAACCGCAAAATATTCAACTTGATGTTATTTATGAAGATGAAAATATGATAGTCGTAAACAAACCGTCAGGAATGCTTACCCATCCGACAGCACAAGAACGTGAAAATACTCTTGTAAATGCTCTTTTATACAGATACGGGCAGAATTTATCAGATATTAATGGTGAATTCAGACGTGGTATCATACACAGACTTGATAGAAATACTTCAGGTCTTTTAATGATTGCAAAAAACAATGAAGCACATAAAATCCTTGCTGAACAGATTAAAAATCATACGGTTATAAAAAAATATCACTCAATAGTAAAAGGAGTTATAAACGAAGATGAATTTGAAATAAATGCCCCTATAGGCAGAAATCCCAACCAACCTCACAAAATGGCAGTAAGAGATGACGGAAAACCAAGCAAAACAATGATTAAAGTCATTGAAAGATTTAAAGATGCAACCTATATTGAATTAACACTGATTACCGGCAGAACACATCAGATAAGAGTTCATATGAAAAGTATTAATCATCCTGTTTATAATGATACTTTATACGGGGCCGGACAGGGAAAAGTCAAAACAGATGAGCAAGTTTTACAGTCATACTTTTTAAGGTTTACAAAACCGTTTGTGGATGAAATAATAGAATTACAAATCGATCTGGATGAAAAATTAAAAAAAGTTTTAAAATATCTTAAAGCTAACAATTAATCAAATCCATACGAAACAAGAAGAAAGGATTGTAAAAATGCTGGCAATATCTATAATAACAAATTTAATTATATGCATACTACTTGTTATGAATTATAAAGACACGGCAGGAATTACTATTCTGAGCAGCCAAATTGCACAGATTTTCCATGCTCCTCCATTGGCTGTTACATTAAATATGTCCGTTTACACTCTTATTATATTTGCATTGGGAGAAATTTCTGCAGTATTCTTTTTCGCTCCGCTCTATACCTCATTAAAAGAAAAATATAATGCATATAAACGTGAACTTGAGAAAGACTCAATATCAAGTACCACGTCAGAAGCAAAAATTCAGGTATTGGAAAATAAGATTACCGTGCTTGAAAAAGCTTTGGATGATGCTTTGAAACATAATAAAAAATAATTTATATAAACATAACCTGAATTATTACTCAAAAAGACCTTTTGTTATCTCAAAAGGTCTTTTTATGTACTTATTTATTATTTACTGCCTAAAGTCTCTTTAAAGATTTTCAGCGCCGATATTGTATTCGGGAATCCGACATAGGGAAGACATTGAATTATTGCCGCTGTAATCATTTCTTCAGAATTACCAGCTTTTAAATTTCCTTTAATATGACTTTGTAATGTAACCGCATTGTTACCTGTTGTTACAAGTGCACTCAGCATTAAAAGTTCTCTGGTTTTCAAATCAAGCCCTTCACGTGTATAAAAATCACCAAAGCATACTTCTGTTAAAAATCTTGCAACATCTGCTCCCATATCCTCAGGAAGTCCTTCCATTGACTTTTTTATTTCGTCGCCATATAAAGGATTTTGAATTTCAAAACCTTTTTGGTAGCGTTCCTCTTCATTAACGGTTACAGTTGACTTAAGAGGTGTTTCAATTCCTCTTTCTTTAAATACTTCATTTAGCACACCTAAAGCATTCAAAGTTTTCGGAAAACCTATAAACGGAGCAAGCTGGTAAATAGCTTCTCTGAGTTCAATTGGGGTTACACCAGCGTTCAATGCTCCATTAATGTGGGCTTTTAATTGAGGTAAAGTTTGCTGAACTGCAAGAGAAGTTACTGTTATCAATTCTCTTGTTTTAATATCAAGTTTACCTACTGTAAAAATCTCTCCAAAAATATATTTTTGCAATATTGCAAGCATCTCGGGATCATCTCCGTTCGGATCCAAAGCTTCACCACCAAAAAGTATCTTATAATTCTTTTTACAAATATCAGTTCTTGTCATACTTTTATCCTCATTCAATACTGCATTCGCCAAAACAAAATTTTGGCAAAGCAGCATTAATAAAAACAATGTAAATATTTTCTTAAACATATTATATCCTTATTTATATTCTCTATCTGTAACCGGTTCAAGCCAGTTTGTTTCATTATCCGGCAGGTTTGGTTCTATTGAAATATGAGCGAATTCTTTATCTGGAGCAGCACCATGCCAGTGCACAATATCAGGTGGTATTTGGACTACATCACCTTTTTTGAGAATTCTGATTTCTTTTCCTTTTTCCTGATATCTACCTTCGCCGGCTGTTACAAGAAGTATTTGACCACCGGAATGTTTATGCCAGTTTGTCCTCGCACCGGCATCAAACGTCACATTTGCGATTGAAGAATTCCATATATCATCCTTCGCGACAAGCCTTTGAAGATAGGTTGTGCCGGTAAAAAATTTACCATACGGATTCAATTCCCCTTTTGCAAACGGCTGTTCCAATTCTTTTGCCATAATTACATTACCTCCTGTTATTATAATTGCAAGCAATACTAATAATAGTTTTTTCATTATTCCACCTCTTTCAAATATTTATTAAAGAAATTTTCAATTTTATCAAAAGGAATTTTCTCAAGATTGTCATATAAATCAACATGATTTGCACCTTCGACAATATAAAGTTCTTTATTGTCGCCTTTAAGTTTTTTGAAAGCGTCTTCAGAAAAATATCTACTGTGTGCTTTTTCACCGTGAATCATTAGAACTGCATTATGTATTTCACTGCTATGGGAAAGGATAGGCATATTTATTAAAGATAACGATGAAGTAACATTCCAGCCGCCATTAGATCCTATTGAACGTTTATGAAATCCTCTTTCTGTTTTGTAATAACCTACATAATCTTTTACAAATTGAGGTTCATTACCGTTAAGTTTATCAGGAAGTCCCGGAGCTTTTGCATAAGTCCCGTTTCTAAAATCTTCAGTCCTTTGTTTATTTAGCTTTTCTTTTAATTCATAACGAGCTTTCTCATCAATTGAATCAAAGTATCCGTTAGCAGTAACTCTTGTCATATCGTACATTGTTACAGTGACAGTTGCTTTAATTCTTGTATCAATAGCAGCGGCATTCAAACCAAAACCACCAAAACCACATATTCCAATAATACCTATTTCATCAGGGTTTACATCTTTTCGATTAGTTAAAAAATCAACCGCGGCACTGAAATCTTCAGTATTAATATCTGGAGATGCAACATCTCTTGGTTCACCGCCGCTTTCACCTGTATAAGAAGGATCAAATGCAAGTGTTACGAAGCCTCTTTCTGCCATTGTCTGCGCATAGCGTCCAGAAACCTGTTCCTTTACAGCGCCAAAGGGGCCGCTTACGGCAATAGCTGCCATTTTTTCAGTCGGTTTGTTTTTCGGGATATATAAATCACCAACAAGCGTAATTCCGTATCTGTTTTTAAAGCTTACTTTTTTTACATTAACTTTGTCACTTTTCGGGAATGTTTTGTCCCAATCGTTACTTTTTGCAGTACTCATATTTGCACCTCCTATTATCAGTACTAATGTTACTAGAAAAACCAGAAAATTTTTAATCACTTCCAACCTCACTTTCAATGTATTTAATAATTTTACACGGATTACCCACCGCAACTGCATTTTCAGCAATATCCTTAACCACAACACTTCCGGCACCAATTATTGCATTATCCCCGATTGTCACACCAGGTACAATTATTACTCCTGCTCCGATCCAGACATTGCAGCCTATCTTTACAGGTTTAGGCTGAAGCGAATGTCTTTTAGAAGGAGTTTGCAGGTGATTTAATGTCGAAATTATAACATTATGCCCTATTAGACATCCATCACCAATAAATATGCCGCCCTGATCTTGAAATTTACAGCCGGAATTTATAAAAACGTTTTTTCCAAAAGTAATATTTCTGCCGCAGTCTGTATAAAATGGCGGGAAAAGTCTAAAACTTCTATCAACAGATTTACCTGTAAGTTTTGAAAAAATTTCAACTATTTCTTCTGGTGTATGGTATTTATTATTCAATTCTGTTGTAATTTTCAATGCATTTTGGCTCATCTCATGAAAGAAAAAGCCCATTGCTGAATCTGCATCCACAATTTTTCCTGTATTCATATATCTAAAAAATTTGTCATAACCGACAGTTGAATCAGACATTTTTCCCTGACCTATAAGCCTGTTTTAAAACTTCTTGATGTGTTATTATGTCATTAGGTTTATTCACGCCTGTTGCTTTGACAACGCCTTTTAGTTCGGCTCTGTCAAAACACATTATCCAACCTTGCAAACAGTTTATAGCTATATCCATAGCATGAAAATCAGTATCTGCTGCCGCAGCCAAAAAGTAAATATCTCTAAACTTGTATTCTGAAGCAAACAGTGGATTTGCTCTATCAAGTAAAGTTTTCAGCTGACCTGACATTGCGTAATAGTAAATAGGTGTTGAAAATACTATCACGTCTGCATTCATCATCTTTTCAACGATAGCATTTGAATCGTCCTTGATAACGCAGCTTTGCGTTTTTTGACAGGCGAGACACCCATGACAAAATTTAATTTCTTTATCCCTCAGTGAAATAAACTCTACATTGTGTCCTGCATCTTTTACCCCCTTGGCAAATTCTTCTGCAAGAATTTCAGAATTGCCATATTTTCTAAGAGTAGATGATATTATTAATATATTCTTTGTCATAACATAATTATTTTTTATTTTTTTCGAAATAGCAAATACTTATATTGTATTATTGATTATACCTAAAAAGCATAAAAAATTTTAACTTAGGAAAATATTATTGCTATCCTAAAATCAATGCATAAGAAAAGATTTGACTTTAAATTGTCTAATGTATTAAGAGGCATTGATAAAGGTAAAATCATTTTTGATAACTACTATGCTCCAAAGTTTGTTCAATATATAATCAACCATATAAAAAATAAAAAACAGGATCATTCATATGCAAAACACTAAAACCATTACATCTAATAGCATAATTGTCCGCGGCGCACGTGTTCATAACCTTAAAAACATTAATGTTGCCATACCGCTCAATAAAATTGTTGGCATTGCCGGAGTATCAGGGTCAGGCAAATCGTCGCTTGCGCTCGGTGTTTTATACGCAGAAGGTTCAAGAAGATACCTTGAGGCACTTTCAACTTATACCAGAAGAAGAATGACGCAGGCAGCAAAAGCTCAGGTTGATGAAATCTTATATGTTCCTGCAGCTCTAGCACTACATCAGCGTCCAGGGGTACCTGGAATCAGAAGCACATTCGGAACAGGCACTGAATTATTAAACAGTTTACGCCTTATGTATTCGCGTCTTGCAAGCCACCGATGCCCAAACGGACATTATCTTAAACCAACACTACTTGTAGCTGCTGAAAAAGAACTTATTTGTCCTGAATGCGGAATTCATTTTTATGCTCCTGGAGCCGAAGAACTTGCATTCAACAGTCAGGGGGCATGTACACACTGCGGCGGTGTCGGAACTGTCAGAACAGTAGATGAATCAACTCTTGTTCCAGATGAATCACTTACAATTGATGAAGGTGCCGTTCTTCCATGGCACTCACTTATGTGGTCTTTGATGACTGATGTATGCCGTGAAATGGGTGTGCGTACAAATATTCCGTTTCGAGAACTTACTCCAGAGGAAAGGGATATTGTATTTCACGGCCCAGCAGAAAAAAAACACATTTTCTATAAGGCTAAAAATACAAATCAGGCAGGAGAAATTGATTTCACATACTTCAATGCAGTTTACACTGTTGAAAATGCCTTAAAAAAGGTAAAAGATGAAAAGGGAATGAAGAGGGTTGAAAAATTTTTGAAAGAAGATATCTGTCCTGATTGTAAAGGAACAAGGTTATCAGAAGCAGCAAGAGCGCCGAAACTCCAGGGAATTTCACTTGATGAAGCTTGTAAAATGACATTGACAGAACTTATAAAATGGGTTGACAATGTACCCGCTTCACTGCCTGAAGAAATGCGTTCTATGGCAAAATCAATTTGCGATTCTTTCCAGATTACAGCAAAACGCCTTATGGATTTGGGGCTTGGCTATCTCTCACTTGACCGTGCAGCATCAACGCTTTCCACAGGCGAAAGACAGCGTATGCAGCTTGCCCGTTCTGTCAGAAACCGTACGACAGGAGTGCTTTATGTTCTTGATGAACCTTCTATTGGACTGCATCCGGCAAATATCAAAGGCTTAAATGCAGTAATGCACGATCTGATTGCAGACGGTAATTCGGTTGTGCTTGTAGATCACGATATACAAATTTTGTCGGAATCAGACTGGATTATAGAACTTGGACCAGAATCAGGAGTCGATGGAGGAAAAGTAATTTCAGAAGGCACAATTCCCGATATAATAAAAAAAACAGACTCCAAAATTGGAACATACCTTGCCGGAACTGATGATAAAAACATTCGTCCTAAAATTAAAAAGTCAGACATATTTAAAGATGGTGAAATAACTATGTCTACTTCCTCTATACACACAGTAAAACCTTTGAATATTCGTATTCCGAAAGGAAAACTTACTGTTATAACAGGAGTTTCCGGCTCCGGTAAAACAACATTAATTCTGGAAAGTTTAATTCCTGCACTGGAACATCTTATTGCCGGAAAGAATTTACCGGAACATGTTAAAAACATAAATGCAGATGGTATTAAGCAGGTAAAACTCATAGATGCAACCCCTATTGGCATTAATGTGCGCTCTACAGTCGCAACTTATGCCAATGTCCATGACGAACTGAGAAAAGTATTTGCGAAAGAAGCTAAAGATTTGGGCTATAAATCCGGTGATTTTTCTTATAACACAGGTGTTCTGCGCTGCCCAACCTGCGACGGAACAGGCAGTATAAGCCTTGATGTACAATTTTTACCGGATATAGATATTCCCTGCCCTGACTGTCGTGGTTCCCGTTATTCAAAACAGGCTGAAAACATTAAATATAGGACAAAAACAAACGAAACTTATTCGTTGCCTGAAATTATGGCAATGGATGTTAACCACGCACTAAACGCTTGTAAAAATTTAAATATTGTCAGGCAGAGACTTGAAGTTCTGAAAGATATAGGCCTTGGTTATCTTACACTCGGAGAAGCAACTCCAAGCCTCTCTGGCGGTGAAGCACAGAGATTAAAACTTGCTTCTGAAATGGGAAGAAAACAAGAAGATACAGTTTTTGTATTTGACGAACCCACAATAGGGCTTCACCCACTAGATGTACGCTCCCTGCTCGGTGTTTTTCAAAAACTTATTGATAATAATGCCACAGTAATTGTTATAGAGCATGATCTTGATGTAATAAAAAATGCTGATTACATAATTGATATGGGACCAGGAGGAGGTAAAGAGGGAGGTACAATTGTTGCATCGGGCACCCCGCAGGAAATAGCTTTATGCAGTAAAAGTATTACAGGAAAATATCTAGACAAAGTGTAAGTTTAACAATATTCAAATTATATTGAAAAAATGCCTGATAGATTATAATACTATTTTGAATTGTTTTCTGTTTTAAAGAGAAATGCAAGCGGAATTAAACAGAACGCAATCAGCGCAAAAATTTCAAACACATCAACATAAGCCATTAAACGGGATTGGGCAAGCAGGGATTTGTACATATAAGAATTTGTCTTTATTGCGGCAAATGTGCTTGACGAATTTGCGGCAAAAGTGTGCAGCAACGCCGCAAATTTCTGCTGAAATACAAGATTAAAGTTAGAAAGATTGTCAACAAGATAAACCTGATGCATTTGAGCGTGTCTTGCAACAAGAGTTGATGCAACGGATGCTATAATTGCGGTCATCGTACTTTTACACAAATTGTGAAGACTTGAGCCGTTTGTCAATTCTGATTTGGGTAATGTTCCAAGAACCAGAGCCGATACTGGTATAAATACAAGAATAACTCCGACACCCATCAGTACCTGCGGAATTGCAATATAAATAAATGAAATACTCAAGTTTAAATTTATAAAGAATAAAATTGAAATTCCTAAAAAGAAAAATCCGATAGCAATTAAAATTCTGTTATCAAAAATTTTCATCAGCTGGTTAATAACAAGCATCATCAATACACATGATATAATACGGGGGGCAAGCGCATAACCGCTTAAGATGGCTGTATATCCCATCATATTCTGCAAAAACTGCGGAATTAAAACAATACTTGAAAATACCAGCATGTTAACGGATGCACTCAAAATCGTTCCGATTAAAAAGTTTCTGTCTTTAAACAGTCTTAAATTAATCAACGGTGCGCTGCTTTCAAGTTCTCGTATAATGAAAAAAACGAGCATACATACAGAAAATCCTGCAAGCCAGGATATCCAAGCACAGTCAAACCAGTTGTACTGCTGTCCTTTATCAAGCACAATCTGCATTGATAAAAGCCATAAAATAAGAGAAATCATACCGAGAAAATCCGTTTTTTTGACCTTTTTTCTGTATTCCAGTTCTTCAATATTTGCATGAACCATAGAAATCGAAAGAATTCCGACAGGGATATTAACAAGATAAATCCACTGCCAGTCAGCATTATCTACAATAAATCCCCCGAATGTAGGCCCGAGAATTGCAAAAACCATTACTGCAATCCCGTACAAACTCATTGCAATTCCTCTTTTATCCTGCGGAAATGCGGCAAGAAGAATTGACTGGGCTAAAGGTGTCATAGGCCCGCCCCCGATACCTTGAATAAGCCTTCCTAAAACCATCAAATTAAGGTTTGGCGCTAACGCACATATCAAAGAACCCAGTGTAAAAATTCCGATAAATACTTTCAAAAATCGCTTTCTTCCCAGCAAATTTTCCAGCCACCCTGACATCAAAATCAAACAGGAATTTGCAATCATATATGATGTAATAATCCAGTTTGCCTCGTCAATTGTAGAGCCGAAGTATCCTGAAATATGCGGAATTGCAACGTTTGTCGCAGAGGTCGCAAGGCAGGCAAAAGATGTCGGCAAAAGTATAGAAAATGCCACAAGCCACAATGGAGCCGGTTTATTTTTATAGACAACTTTTGTCATTATTTAACTTTTACCTCCGGAACAACAGACATGCCGGGAACTATATTGTATTTTGAGATGTCTTGCGTGAATACAATTTTGACAGGAACTCTCTGAACAATTTTTACATAGCTTCCGACAGCATTTTCAGGCGGAAAAAGGCTTGCCCTTGCGCCTGTTGAACGCTGAATACTGTCAACTTTCCCTTCAAAATTTTTACCGCCGTAGGTGTCGATTTTAATTTTAACAGGCTGACCGGGTTTCATATTTGCTAACTGTGTTTCTTTAAAATTTGCAACTATCCACATTTTTTCGGGAACAATCGCGAACATCGGCTGGGCAGTTTGTACATAGTTGCCCTGTTCAACTGAACGATTTGTGATTTTGCCATCGGCCGCTGCGTAAATCTTTGTATATGAAAGATTAAGTTCATCCTGCTCAACTTCAGCTTCCAGCCTTTTTATTGAAGATTGGATTTCATCATATCTTGCTTTTGCTGAATTGTTATTTGATTGTGCGGCCGTGAGTTTATTCAAGCTTGCTTCATAGTCCTGTTTTGAAGAAATACCTTTGTCGTGCATCTTTGAATATCTTTCATAATCATTTTTTGCAAAATCCAAATCAGACAAACTTTTCGTAACCTGATTGTCAGCACTTACAAGTGCTGCTTTTGCTTCTTCAAGTTTGGCTTTTGTTTCTTTCAACTTTGCCTGATAATCATTCGGATCTATTTCAAGAAGAAGATCACCCTTTTTTACATCCTGATTATCTTCGATATTCAATTTCAAAACAGGTCCTGAAACACGCGGTGCGACAGTTATTACATGACCTTCAATAAATGCGTCATCAGTTGATTTGTAATAAACCGTATGGACTGCATAAAAAATGCCACATATCAAAAATATCAAACCTGTTATACACGGAACAAGCACTCTTTTTTTCATGTATTCGGGTCGTGTGTCTTCTATTTCAACTATATCTTCGGCTTTCTTTTCTTCCACGTTTATTTCTCCTTCTATTTTTTTATATTTGTAATTTAACTTTATCTCTTATGTTTAAATTCATTTTTTCAAGTGTATTAAATGTAACGGCAAGCTCATCTTCCGTAATGCCTTTTGTAATATCATTGCGTAAGTCAATATCTGTCGGGAAAACTTTGTCTTTCAATTTCCTGCCTTTTTCAGTAACTACAAGTTTGAATATTTTCCGCCCGTGTGAATCCGGAACTTTCTCAATTAGTCCGTTCTTTTGCATAATATCAATAATTCTTGAAATATTTGCCCTGTCTTTGAACATAATTTCTGCAAGCTGACGTTGATAAATGATTTCTTCATTTTCTATTAGCAAAGATAAAATTACGTACTGATCCGGTGTAAGCCCGAATTTTTTTTCCGTGAATGTTTGAGTCGAAAAACCTCTTATAAGGGTGCCTGTAATATATATTAATGATCCTATTCTTTGTTTTAAATATTCTCTGTACATTTTATCTCCTTGTACCTGTTAAAGGATGAGGCTTGAAGGGCGGGGGGCTATTGTTATTAATATTTATTTTTTCTATTATTTACATTATAATATTCTTGTGATGTAATTATAGCACAAGAATATTTTTGAGGAACATTATATGAAAAAATTTTTTATAATTACCCTGTTATTAGCTGCTG
This sequence comes from Candidatus Gastranaerophilales bacterium, assembly GCA_944326015.1. Classification (GTDB taxonomy): domain Bacteria; phylum Cyanobacteriota; class Vampirovibrionia; order Gastranaerophilales; family Gastranaerophilaceae; genus Stercorousia. The sequence goes on along the minus strand of CALVCJ010000113.1, from coordinate 29,725 downwards.
CCATACAAATTCCGGCTTTTGCAAAAACATCAGCTCCCGTAAAAGCAAACCATATTGAATACATGAATTTGGCATGGTGGGAAAAATATAAAGATGAAAATTTAACCAATAATCTTTTAAAACTGTATGACAATAATTACGATCTTAAAAATGCCGCACTAATGGTTAAAGAAAATGAACAGGCAGTAAAAATACAGTTTGCAAATGAATTACCACAGATTGGCCTGTCAGGACAATTATACAGAGATATGAGATCTTCAATGCAGCAATTCGGGAATATGCAAATCCCGAGTTATGCCCAATATAACTATTATCTTCCGATTACCGCCAGCTATGAAGTTGATATCTGGGGCACAAACAGATTAAAAACCAAAAGCATGAAACAGCAGCTTGAAATCGTAAAAGAGGCTGAACGAGCAACATATATTGCTCTCACATCTGATTTTGCCTCTGACTATTTTAATCTTATCAGAGCAGATGAATTTTTAAATATACAAAATGAACTTATAAAAACACAGGAAGAAATAGCTGCAAAGGTTAAAGACAAATACGATACAGGTCTCTGTACAATAAATGATTTACTATCGGAGCAAAGACTTTTGACAACCTTGAAAGAAGAACGCAACCGCCATATTAAAACACGCGATACTCTAATTGACACAATGAGAGTTTATCTTTCCGATTCTTCTAACACAATCAAAAGAAACAATTATGACAGCGTTATTCTTTTAACGGGAATTCCGTCAGAGTTTAGTACATCAATTGTTGAAAACCGTCCTGATTATCTTCAGGAGGAAGCAAATATAAAACGTATTGGATTTGATGTAAAAGCTGCAAGACGGGAATTTCTGCCTAAATTTATAATATTCGGACAAATCGGTTTAAATGCTTATCACCTTGACACACTTTTTAATTCGGCTTCACAAATGTTCAGCGCAGGGGTTTTGCCATCCATTGATCTGTTTGCAGGCGGAAGAAAGATTGCATTTCTGAAATTGAAAAAATTTCAGTACGAAGAAGCCTTGAACAGTTACCAAAAAACAATCCTCACAGGTATAAAAGAGATGAATTCAGGCCTTGTAGAATACAAAGAAGCTAATGAAAATTATAAAGAAAGCGCAGACCGCCTGAAAATGCAAAATCAAACTTATATGCTTGCAAAAGATAAAAGAGAAATAGGTTCTGCAAGCGATCTTGATGTTTTGTATGCAAAAGAAGCCTATTTGATGGTAAGAAAAGATGAAGTTTCAAATAAAATAAATTCAGTAATCTCAACCATCGGATTATATAAAGCCGCAGGCGGCGTGGATTTGTATAAGATTAATGAAAATATCTAAATCAAACAATATATGATAAGCTTACGCTTAGTCATTCATTTATAATTTACAAATTAATGGAGATTTACCATTTCCCAAAATGCATTTTTTGCTCTACTGCATATTGCACTTGTTCTACTTCAGGTTTATCATTTGCAGGATACCCTAAACCAATGTAGCAAGGCAGCAAATAATCTTGAGGTGCGCCAATAACTGCTGCGACATTTTTACCTTCTTCTCCTACCGGTATTCTCATTGAGCAGGCAAGCCCCTCCGCTGTTGAAGCTAAAAAAATATTTTCAATTACGCACCAGATTGATGAAATCGGATTCAATGAACTAACACAATTAGGTTTTAGAACCGCTGATGTTGATTTGAAAAATGGCAAAATAACATGCGATGAATTCATCAACATCGAATATTGTCTTGGCATAGCTATAGCATACATTTTTTGCTGCACAGTACCATTAACAAGAGTTCGTTTTAAAATTTCAAGCTGTGGTTCTGTTCCTTTTTTTATAAACTGTAGTGCTTTTTCTTTATCTTGTCTATCCTTTAAAATAACAAACTCCCAATTTCTTAAATGGTCATGGCTCGGAGCCTGAAGTCCTGCATTTATAATTCTTTTTAAAATTTCATCCGGGACAATTAAATCTTTAAAATCGCGTACTACGCGCCTTTTGTAAATAGCCTCATATAATTCCATATTAAACTTCCTTTTTTATTAAATTGTTATAACATAAAAATTTACGGAACAAAAAGTTTTGTCATATCAGCTTTTTCATGCTTTAAAAGCTTGGCTTTAATATCAATACCCCCTGCATAGCCTGTAAGGCTTCCGTTCGTTCCGACTACTCTGTGGCAGGGAATTATTATTGATATAGGGTTATGGCCGACAGCACCGCCGACTGCCTGAGCAGACATTCGTTTTAATCCTCGCTGCTGCGCAATTCTCGCAGCGATTTTCCCGTATGTTGTAACTTCTCCATAAGGAATTTCACAGAGAATTTTCCACACAGATTGTCTGAATTTATTTCCTACAGGTGCTAAAGGTAATTCCCCGATTTGCGGTTTCTCTCCTTTAAAATATTTATCCAGCCAGATTTTTGTATCACGAAATATTTCAAGGCAGGCATTTCCAACCATCTCACTATCAACAGAGGAGGGGAAATATTTTTGTCCTGCAAGCCAGACACCGCTAAGATTTGTGCCGTCAGAAGCAAGAGTTAGAACTCCCAGCGGCGAATTGTAAACCGTCTTATAAAACATTGTTTTTCCCTTGCGAAATACTGCTTTAATTTTAATATCCAGTATCCGTCTTTTTCTTTCGGCTTAAATTCCATCCACCAGCCATACGGATATTCTTTTTTCACATGTTCTAAAAGTTTCATATATTCAGAATAATATTCACTTTTCAAATCATCCTGAAATTTTCCGAGCCACGATGTCGCTTTTGACAGATATTTGTTTACAAAAATGTTTTTATATTCTTCAAACAGATTTTCTGATTTTAACATATCTTCTATACCGTAGAATACATAAACAGGTGAAAAATTCTTTTTCTTTTTTGCAGCCGTAACCGCACCTTTGCGATTTTTGCGATAACAATAAAGATTTTCGGGTAAAAGTGCAATTCTTTCAGCCTTAATCATTGAGTGGAAAAACGGAAGCTGATCCTGTCCGGCCTTGATATCCTGAAATTTAATATTATTTTTTATTAGAAAATCAAGCCTGTATAATTTTGTCCACACAGTTGAGGGGAACTTAAAAATATCTTTTTTTATATCCTTTGATGAAAAAACCTTATCCAAATATTTTTTAGGAAATTTATCAGTGCTGTATCCGCCGTTTTTTCCCCTATTATTATAGTAAGAAAGCCCCCCGAAAATCAAAATATCTGTTTTTAATTCATCGGCTTTTGAAACCATTTTTTCTAATGCATTTTTTTCAATCCAATCATCCCCGTCAACAAAATAAATATATTTTCCTTCTGCAATTGAAAGCCCTACATTTCTTGCAACACCTGAGCCTTCATTTTTTTTGTCAATAATTATAATTCTATCATCTTTTTCCTTAAATTTTTGGAGCACTTCAATCGAATTATCTGAGGAGCCGTCATTTACACAAATAATCTCAAACTCTTTAAATGACTGGCTCAATATACTTTCCAGACATTGTGAAATATAGCTTTCTACATTATAAACAGGAATAATAATAGACAATTTAACCATAAAATGATTATAACATAAATATTTATCTTCCTATTTCTGTAGCTCTCTGCGCCATTGATTTTGTAATATTAATAAGTGCAAGGTTTGCTTCATAGGCTCTTTGAGCAAGAATTGCATCTGCCATATCAACGGCAGGATTAACGTTTGAAGCTCTTATATAACCGTTAGCATCTGCATCAGGGTGACCGGGACGATAAATTTTATCCCCCACCGTCGGATCTTCAATGCATCCGTTAAAAACTACACCACCTTGCAGATAAGGCAAAGTTCCAACCCCGAATACATCCTCTTTCATTGTATTCATTAATCCGTGAAACGAAACATCTTCTGCAGCGTTTAAAACAGGGATTTTTCTGACATAATTAGGAGTATCAACGTTTGCCACATTTTTGGCATGAATATCAAGCCTTAAACCATGTGCTTTTAAGGCATTTGCTCCGATATTCATTGATTCCATTATACTCATTTTTCTATCCTCTCTAACGGTTATTGTCAAAACTTTTTGTATCTTTATCAGTCACTCGCTTATGCTCGTTCCTGTTTTCTATCCTCTCTGACGGCTATTGTCAGTTTTTTTACCCTTTCTTATCACTTACCTACATTTATTACTGTTTTCATTTCAGTAATTATATTAGACATTCTTCTTGTTGCCATCGTATAAAGTATGGAGTTTTTCTGCAACTCCATCAATTCATTTGCAGGATCAATTTCTTCATATGTTTTTTCTTCTATTACACCTGACGGGCCAAGCTTTTCAGACAGCTTAGTTTCCAGAGGACTGTTCATAGAATTAAGGTAATCCCCGAAATTTATATCACGTCTTACATATCCGGGAGTATCAACGTTAGCAAGATTTGAACCTAATGCCCTTTGCTTTTGTGTTATCAAATCCATCATTAATGTAACTTTGCCCATATTATCAAGCGGTGTAAACATTTGCAGCCTTTCTTAAATTTTGTTATACAATGTGCCTTGTATAAAATTCTTCTTTTTTAGTTGTGGATCATTCTGGACTTGTTTCGGAATATTTTATAAATAACTAAAACAAATTCAGTATGACATTTATAGTATTATTACTCTCTTATATTGATAGCTTTGTTATACATATCATCAACAACTTTCATCATTTTTGTGCTGGCAAGAAGTGATGCATTGAGCCTAAGCATTTCTGATGTAGATGAAAATATATTTGTATTTGAGTTTTCCAAGTTATTCTGGCATATACAGTTATGATCTTTGACAAGAACAGGTTCACCGGAATCCTCCGTCGGAACAAGTTTATTCATACCAGCCTGCTCAAGATTTTCCTGAGAAGGGAAACGGACAAGTGGAATTGTACCGAGTTTTTTGGGCTGTGTATTCCTTGCATCATATGAATAAACTTCACCGTTTGGCTTAATCTCAAATTTATAACAATTTGCGGGAATTTTAATACCTTCTCCGACGAGCCAGTCATCGCTTGTTACAAGATACCCGTCTTTTCCCTGCTTAAATGCTCCGTCTCGAGTGTAAGCTACCTGTCCTTCAGAAGAAACAACAGGGATAAAACCAACTCCGTTAATAGCTACATCATATGGATTGCTAGTTACTTGAACTGAACCTTGCTTATAGTCTGATCTTATTGCACCTATTAAATAACCATCCTCGGTAAGCATTTGTTCAAAGGATACGGATTTGTAACCTCTTGTATTCATATTAGCAAGATTATTCGCAACATAACCTAGTTTTTCAAACTGTGTTGTTACGTTATTTACACTTTTTCGGACAATTCCTTGCATGCTGTACATAATTATTTATTCCTCACATTTTATTATTATGATGCTGAACCAAGCTGTGATATTACTTTTTGAAGATTTTGATTTTGTATCATGAAAAGCTGTCTGTTAGCCTCAAAATTTCTTATAACCGGCATCATTGCAATAAACTCATTTTGTAATGCAACGTTAGAATATTCGTTATATCCCTGCTTTACCTGCGGATCCATAACAACAATACCGCTTGCGTCGACTACCCCAAGATAAGCAACACTTTCTAGCTTATTTGTATTTTTATTAAAAACACTTACAAGCCCTTTTGAATTAATTTTTACATCTTCAATCTTTTCAGGAACAATAGGCAGTTTGATAGGTGTACCGGCATTTGAAAGCACCTGAGCATCTTCAAGTGTTAAAAGATTTCCTTCTTTATCGAGTTTAAATCTTCCATCCCTGGTAAGCTTAATTCCCTCTGCTGTTTGAGTCTGGAAATAACCTTTATTTGCAAGAGCCAGATCCAGAGGATTATCAGACATTGCAATACGGCCTATCTGATCATCAACTGTCTGTGAAAGCCCGTGGACACCTATGTATTCGGTAAAAGACGAAACAACAGGCTCTTTTCTCTGATATCCGATTTTATCAAATCCCGTAACATTCTCATTATGCATACCAATAATCTCACTTTGGACATGCATTCCCCGAAGCGAGACAGTTAGACCCTTTTCGCAGTATCTTATTCCGCCGTTAATTTTCATTACTACCTCTTTTTCTAATAAGATCGGCCAATTTTAATTATTAATCAATAATTTTTAATAAAATCAACCGTTTGAATTAGATGCCATGCATTTAATGAAAATTTTTACAAAGTCAAATTTATTAAGGCAGACAATCAAAATATCCTTTGCCCGGGTTATCCGGACAGGTATTAGCTATTGCATACTGCGTACAGGCAAATCCGTTTTCAGAGGCATCTGAATCTTTTGAGCAGCTGCCGGTTGTCCATTTGAAATTTCCATTACTTACACAATCTTCTTCGTCTTCAGTACAACTTCGCCATTGAGCTTTCATTGGTTCTAAATTGCAATTATCAAGATTTAAATGAAAAAAGAATAAATCATGCCCGAAAGCATTAGGACCTTTTTTAGAACCGTTTGTATCAATACTTATCATATTACCATAGGTCTTATTAGTACAAACTGAAATGACCATACTGTCTGAAACAGCAGTAACTTCAGCCTCAAATGTTATGGAAAATGGATCAAGGCAATTAGCATGTATGACTGCGGTTGTATTTTTTTTATTATAAGTTTTAAAAGTATATTCCGGTAAATCAGAAATATCTTTAACACCTAAATTATTAAATTGCGAAAACAAAAGTCTTTTAATTTCAGCACTACCAGTTACCGGACAACTTATAAGTTCTGATTTAACAGGAATCATTGCCTGCGACAATACTGAATAAGCTTTTTTAAACTGTGTTTCAAGGACTTTATGCCTGTAATGAGAAATTAATGACGGCATAGTCATTGCAGCAACTACACCGATAATACCAAGAGTGATTAAAACTTCAGCAAGTGTAAAAGCCTTGCATGAGCTTAAAAACGCCCCCCCCCCGAAATTTCGCTAATTTAAATTTTATCATTTTTACCTCCTATACACTATTAATACAAAGTTACAATATCATAAAAATTTAATTATTCAAATTTTTCATAGAGGGATGATGCTTCCTGAACACTCACATTATTCGCAGGTATTTTTAGAACTCTGACTTTTTCTGTTCTATTTGAATATTCAATTTTTATCTCATCCCCTGCTTTGATTTGTTTCGCAGGTTTTGCCGGATTGCCGTTAACATATACACGCCCAGTGTCCGAAATTTCATTTGCAACAGTTCTTCGCTTTATTAATCTCGATACTTTTAAAAATTTGTCTAATCTCATATTTTTCCCTTTATATATATTATACTTTATGATATAATTTGTCCAGAGGGCATAAAATAAATGAAAAAAAATCTAATTTTAACCTTATTCTCTTTTCTATTGCTTCAAAGTCGTGTATCGGCAGGAGAAATTAAATTTGTACAAGTAACAGATGCACATTTTATTAAAGGAAATGAGTATAGAACAGAGGTTTTACAACAAGCAGTCAAAAGTATTAATAAAGAAAAAGATATTCAATTTGTGGTTTTTACAGGCGACAATCTTGATTCTCCAAAAGCAGAATATTTACCTGCTTTTACACGTATAATTAATAAGCTCAATGTTCCGTATTACATAATAATAGGAAACCATGACGTCTTTAAAAATAATGGACTTTCTAAAACTCATTATCTTGAAATAATACGTGAAAACAACCTTTTTTACAGATATAGAAAACCTAATTACGTTTTTAAAAAAGACGGTTTTGTATTTATAGCCGTTGACGGTGCAAAAGAAGTAATACCAGGTTCAATAGGCTATTATAAAGAAGACACTCTTAAATGGCTCGAAAAACAGTTAAAGAAATATAAAAATAATCCTGTAATAATTTTACAGCATTTCCCTCTTGTGGCGCAGAAAGAAAGACCTACACATGCTGTTTATCAAAAAGAAAATTATCTGGAAATTCTTGATAAATATGACAATATTGTAACTATTATTGCAGGACATTTGCATGTAAACAGCGAAATAATGAGAAACGGAGTATATCATATAACAACTCCCACTTTATTAAGTGAGCCGCCTGTTTATAAAATAATCAGTATCGTTACAACAAAAGGTTTTTCACCAATGGTTTATACAGAACTCAAAGAAGTTGACATGCCAAAACAAGAGTAGGATTGCATTTTTTTATAAAAAATATTATAATTAGACATACTAACAATATAGAAGGAAACAATATATAATGAATGAGTCAGGCAGTATAATTTTTAATTTGTTTATAATAGCTTTCTTGTTATTTTCAAACGGTTTTTTTGTAGCATCAGAATTTGCAATGGTAAAGGTGCGCAAAACAAGAATTGAACAATTAGTTAATGAAGGAAATTTTAACGCTAAAATAGCGATGGAAGCCTTGAAAGATTTAGACAAATTTATTGCTGCTGTCCAGCTTGGCGTAACAATATCAAGTATAGGCTTAGGCTGGGTCGGTGAAGGCACTCTTGCTCATATCATAGAGCCTCTTTTTGAATTTCTTCCAGGAATCAGCAAAAATATTGCAACACATACAATGTCTGTCTCTATTGCGTTTGCACTAATAACATTTTTTCATGTTGTAATAGGGGAACTTATACCAAAATCAATTGCACTTGAATACACAGAAAAAACAGCCCTCTGGGTTGCAAAACCAATGCAGGCGATCAGTTTTGTCTTTACTCCTTTTATATGGCTGCTTAACGGTTTTGGAAACTTCATCCTAAAACTTATGAATATTCCGCATTCACATAAAGGCTCTTTAGTTCATTCAACCGAAGAACTTGACATGCTTGTAAATGCAAGTTACAACGGCGGAGTTCTCAATGAAACAGAAAAAGACATGCTTCATAATGTTTTCAAATTTTCAGATTTAACAGCCAAACAGGTTATGGTACCCAGAACTGATATGGTTTGCATTCCGATAGACATGCCAATGGAAGAATTGAATAAACTTGCAGCTGAAAATCAGTACACAAGATATCCAGTTTATGAGGAAGATATTGACCATATTATAGGAATTGTCCATGTAAAAGATCTTTACTCCTTATCAATAAAAGATGAAATTTGCCCCGTGTCAAAAATTTTACGTGAAGTACTACTTGTGCCTGAGACCTTAACTATGGATAATCTTGTTCTTGAATTTAAAAAACGCAAAGGTCAAATGGCAATTGTAGTAGATGAATTCGGAGGTACATCAGGCCTTATTACTCTGGAAGACGTTATAGAGGAAATCTTTGGCGATGTGCAGGACGAATTTGACGAGGAAGAAGAAGAGGAAGAAGATATAAAAGAGGTTGCCCCAAATACTTATATTGCAAATTCAATGATGAGAGTAGATGAATTCGCAGAATATTTCGGCATTAATGAAAAAGAAATTGATGATGAGGATATAGATACCATAGGTGGACTTGTTGTAAAACTTCTAGGAAGAATTGCTGAAGTTAATGATACTGTTACATTGAATAACATTACTTTCGTTGTAAAAGAAGTTGACGGAGCCAGAATTACTAAACTAGAAATTATAAAAACAGAACCTGAACCTGCAGAAAAAGAACCTGAACAGCAAAGTTAATCATGTTTGTAATTGCATATACTTCACTAACTTTAGTAAGTTTAAAACATTTCCTCTTTTTAAATGATGTACCCTGGCTTATATTGTATAGAATAGATATGTAAGTTTATTTGAACAATATTCGGGAAGTTTAATGAGTCAAAGTTTTGATTTTACATCTTATAATAAAATTAAACGAATGAGCGAAGAAGAATTAACTTTGCTCTGGCAGAAATATCTGAAAGACAAAACTAATAAATCAGTTCGTGATACGCTTATTGTTCAATATATTTATTTAATAAGATACGTTGTCGGTCGCGTGAAAGTTACTTTACCCTCGACAATTTCGATAGAAGACATTGCAGGTTACGGTGTAGAAGGTCTTATTAACGCTATTGAAAGGTATTCCCCGCAAAAAAATACAAGATTTGAAACTTACGCACTCATACGAATTCGCGGAGCAATACTTGATAAAATCCGATCACAGGACTTTTTGCCCCGCAACGTACGAAAAAAAATAAAAGATATTAAACTGGCACAGGAACACCTTAAACAAGAACTCGGAAGAATGCCTACAACAAAAGAAATTGCTCAATATGTTGATATGGATCCGGATAAAGTTATACAACTTCTATCAGATGATACAACAATAACTTCTATTTACGATAAAAAAGGCAATACTGATGACAGCGTCGAAATTATTGACACAATTCAAGATACCAATAAATTAAATCCACAGGAACAGGCTGAAGAAGAAAATGTAAAACAAGAACTTCAAAAAGCATTAAGAAGATTGCCAGAACGAGAACGTATTATAATGGTTTTGTACTATCAGGAAAATATGACTCTCAAAGAAATCGGTGAAACAATAAATATGTCAGAATCTCGCGTATGCCAGCTGCATGCTCAGTCAATTATGAAACTTAAAAATATTTTAAGCGAAAACAGAACATCCAGACTACGCAAAAGTATTATCGCTTAGTCTCATATTCAAGAATTACAAAATCAATTCGGTTATTAAACCCTTTTTTTGGAGAAACATTATCTTTGAAAGGCATGTACTGTCCGTACCCTAATGCAAAAAGCCTATCTGCAGAAATTTTTCTGGTATTAATCATATATTGTGCAATATTAGCGGATCGCACCAGTGATAATTCCAAATTTCTACTGTCATTAAAATATTCCTCTGTATGATTTTCTATAACACAGTAGTTTGAAAGTTTATAAACAAGTTCGGCAATAGTATTAAGTATATATAATGAGCTTTCCTTTATTCTTGTATCGCCGGTATTGAAAAAAAATCTTTCGTTAATACTTATTATCAACCCTCGCGGGACTTTTGTGTAAATAACGCCATCCAGAGGGAGTGAGTCTTTAAAAACTTTTTCGAGTTTGTCAACATTTGGCTGATAGGATAAAGAAATACCGCCAGCAGGTACAGACGAAAATCCGGCGCAAAAAATTACACATAAAATAAGTATTACAATAGAGTAAATATTTTTCAAAGTCTGCCTCCTGAACATTATATTCCGGCTTTACAGACTTATCCATTGCCTGAGCTGGCTACGGTTTTAATATTGATAAAACATATGTACTGCCAAAGTATTTGTTTGCACAATTCAGAATATCATCGGGAGTAACTTGTTTAATTTTTTCAACAGCTCTCTGATGAAAATCAAATCCAAAACCCATTATTCCATAGTGAGCAAGCCAATTTGCCTGCTGTGAATTTGTTTCAGATATAAATGCCCATTTGCCGAAAAGATTATTTTTAGCATTTTCAAGTTCTTCCTGGCAGAGTGGCACCTTCTTTATTTTCTCTATTTCTTCATCAAAGCCTTTAAGAGATGTTTCTATATTTTTAGGTTCTGTAGCAATGTAAATTGAAAAATTTGCGGAAAGTTTTGCAATATCATAGGCGCTTCTCACAACATAAGCAAGACCTTTTTTATCTCTGAGTTCCAGAAACAACCGCGATGAAAGTCCGCTTGCACCAAGGATTATATTCAACAAAGAAAGAGCAAAATAATCTTCACTATCCGCAGTTGCAGTTATCCACCCCTTTATGATATGTGCCTGATTTAAATCCTGCTGAATTATATCAATTTCCTTTTTACTATCTTTGAAAACAGGTTTTTCAAGTTCCGGAAGTTCATTATTTGAAGACGGTAAATCTCCCAAATTTCTTTCTAAAATTTCATGTACTGTTTCAAAATCTTGATTCCCGACAAATGCGCCGATTTTTTTACTATTATTTAAAACTGTATGATACGCATTAACAACATCATCTTTTGTTATGTTTTTTAAATTATCGAGAATGACAGTGTTTGTATATCCATAATTGTGGCCTTCATAAATATTTTTATAGTAGCTGTCAATAATTTTAGCACGCGGGGAGTCAAGCTCTGCGATAATCTCACCTTCAAGTTTATTCTTTTCTTTTTCAAATTCTTCAAAAGTTGTATTTTTTATAATATCAGTAAAAATTTCCATTGCACGCTCAAAATCTTCATTTAAACAGACAAACTTAAATTTTACATAATCAAGTTTCAGTTCAGACGTAAACTCTATGGCATACCTATCAAGATCTTCTGCCAGCTGTTGAGCTGTACGCGTTTTTGTTCCTTGCATAAATAACCTGACCATCAACGAATACATACCAGGTTTATGCGGATGATCGTTTATTGAAAAATTCAAGTAAAAAGCGCAACGGGGTGTATTTTTGTTTCTTTTATGAGCGAATTCAATGTTATTATTTAGTGTTAAAATTTTAGTATTCATATAAGCTCTCCTCTTTAGTTGATTTTACCATAATATTTGGCAAAACACAAATAAGATTTTTTTTTTGGGGGGGGGCTCATATCACATTTACAAATAATTAGTATAAACTACGATATAAATCCCCAATTTTTTTTGATATAATAAAATTAAGAGGTTCAACATGACAAAGGGATTATTTATAACATTTGAGGGAGCAGACGGATGCGGAAAAACAACACAGATGAAATTACTTGCCGAATATCTGAAAAATAACGGAGCTGATGTTGTTTTGACACGTGAACCCGGAGCAAAGGGACTCGGTGAAAAAGTGCGTGAAATTCTTTTAAATTATGAAGGTTTGGTATCTGACAGATGTGAATCATTTTTATTTCTTGCAGACAGAGCTCAAAATATTGATATTATTGTTAATCCAGCTATAGAAGAAGGCAAAATTGTGCTGTGCGACAGACATATTGATTCTACAGTTGCATATCAGGGCTTTGGCAGAGGACTTGATATTGAAAGAATTAACATGCTCAATAATATTGCCACTAACAGTAAAAAGCCTGATTTGACATTTGTTTTTGATATTGATGTAGAAACTTCTATGAAACGTGTAGGAAAAGAAAAAGACCGCATGGAAAGTGCAGGAATTGACTTTCACAACCGGGTAAGAAAAGGTTATCTTGAACTCGCAAAGCAAGAACCTCAAAGAATTAAAGTTCTTGATGCGACAAAATCTATTGAAGAAATTCATAAAAATGTTGTTGAAATTTTAAAAAAATATATATAGTCACTAGCAAAAAAATTTTTTACAGGTTTTATAAAAATGTCAATGTAAAATTTATAAGGCAAACCTATGGCAACTCAAATTAACCCTTCAATGACATATTACCAGCCAAATCCGGCAGCTGAAAGAAAAAGAAAAATAGGAGCAACACTGGCCGGCGGTCTTATAGGAATGAATGCGTATTATCTTCCGGTAAATAAGGATATATTTGTACAAAGGGCTTTTGATATTACAAAAGAACAGACACAAGCTCAAATTGCTACACTTGCTAAAATTGCAAAAGAAGTTGATAAAAAATCGATAACAACCGAAAGCAAAATGATTTTACAAGAAATGGGGTTGCCTGAAGATGTTAATGCTATAGCGCAAAAATGCATAGAACTTGATAACAACATTACAGATACCTATTCTGTCAAAAATTTGAAAGACAAATTTAAAAAAAATTATGATACATTTAGAAAGCAGCCAAGTCTTATGGATAAAACAAGCAACGAAGCTTTTAGAGCCGTCAAAAAAACTAAATTTAAATGGGGTGCAGGAATTGGAGCGACAATAGGTTTGGCTTTGAGTTTGCTAACAAGCAGAGAATAACTAAACCGAAATCATTTTTGTTTTATGAATCACATCTATAACATTAAATTCTCTGAAATGTGATAATATTTTAATGTTATCAGGATGCTCTGTATTTTCTTTTGCAAGAATTGCTCCGACAATTGCCTCTAACTGAGACATTGGCATCATATTTGAAGGCAGATCAATCTGCCACTCATTTTTCAGCGTCTGCTGCAAAAACTTACAATCAGCTGGGGAACGTTCTTTGTAACAAGAATTCAAATGCAGACTCTGCCTGGTCAAATAAAGTTCAAAACGGTTAATTTCAATACCCCTTTCCGTTAAAGATTTAAAATATTCACAGCCGCGTGTTGAATATCTATGTGTCCAGCCTTCACGATTTGGGATTAGAGGATTTGTAGAAACAAGCTGATAAGGTTTGCCAAGTATTCGCCACTTTCCGTTAAGCATAGTCCTGTCCCAGACAAGCGAAATACAGATCTTTGAATACTTTAATGACGGGAAATTATCAAAAAAGAACATCACATCATTCATTGTGTATAGCTTATCCACCAGAATAAGATTATTATCCTCATCCATAACTGCAACACCAGAATCCATACCTGATGATGCTGCAAGGGATAAACCGACGTAATAATTCATAAAAAATCTCCTTACGAAATCAGTTGGGTAATAATTAACGGTTCATCATCAGTTGCAAGAACGGTATGCTCAAAATGTGCTGACGCCATTTTATCAGCAGTACTCACAGTCCATTCATCGTCCGCAACTACAACCTCATCGCCGCCTAAATTTAACATAGGTTCAATTGCAATTGCATAACCCTGCTTAATTAAAGTATGATCACCTACTTTGTAATTAAACAAAAACGGTTCTTCATGCATTTCATGACCAACACCGTGTCCGCCGTACTGTCTGACAATGCCGAGTTTTTCTCTCACAGCAACAGCTTCTATTGCACCGGAGATATTATCAAGAACATTTCCTGCTCTCATTTGTGCAATTCCTGCAAAAAGAGCTTCTTCAGTAGCTTTCAAAAGTCTTTGACACTCATCACTGATTTTACCGACAGGATAAGTCCACGCACCGTCGCCAACCATTCCCGCATAAGTTGCACCGACATCAATACTTATGATGTCGCCTTCTTTAACTTTAATATCTTCATGAGGAATTCCGTGAACAACCTGCTCATTAATAGATGCACAAATAGAACCAGGGAAACCGTGGTAACCTAAAAATGTCGGAATTGCGCGTTCTTTTCTTATAATATCATGTGCAATACTATCCAGTTCTTTTGTACTTATACCGGGTTCAATAACTTCTCTCATCTTTTGATGAACAAGAGCTACAATATGCCCTGCATGACGCATTCTTTTAATTTCATCACGTGATTTTCGATTTATCATAACACTGCTTACGACTGTTTACAAAGCGCTTTTAAAAAAAATAACCCGGGAGTTCTCGTCATGCTGAACTAGTTTCAGCATCTCTTGTCGCATCTCTATTGCTTCATAAACTTTCGCACCTTTCTTTAGTTAATTACTTCCAATAATCTTTCCCAGACTTCGTCAATTGTGCCGTTTGCGTTAATAGACTTCAAAACGCCTTTTTTAGTATAATAATCAATCAACGGAGCTGTTTCTTTATTATATGTATCAAACCTTGACTGAGCGACTTCTCTGGTATCATCTTTACGCTGTGTCAGCTCTGCACCGTCTTTATCGCAATGACCTTCAACTTTCGGCGGT
Organism: Candidatus Gastranaerophilales bacterium; assembly: GCA_944326015.1. Classification (GTDB taxonomy): domain Bacteria; phylum Cyanobacteriota; class Vampirovibrionia; order Gastranaerophilales; family Gastranaerophilaceae; genus Stercorousia. The sequence continues at coordinate 14,326 of CALVCJ010000113.1, read as the reverse complement.
TTAAATTCAAGATTATAAATTTCTCCGCAGACAGGACATGAACGGCGGTTAACAATTCTTTCAACAAGAATACTTGTATCAATATCAAAATAAACTGCAATAAATTTTGTATCAATGCCGTTATCTATTTCGACATTCATTTTTTCAAGCTGTTCAGCCTGTTCAACGCTTCTCGGGAAACCGTCAAGAATATATCCGTTTTTGCAGTCAGTTTTTGAAAGTCTGTTTTTAATAATTCTTGTAACCAGTTCAACAGGAACAAGCTGGCCTTTGTCAATATATGTTTTTGCTTCTTTACCTGCTTCCGTTTCATTTTTAATTTCGGCTCTTAATAATGACCCTGTATCAACATGAGGGAATTTTAAAAATTCTGCAAGTTTGTTAGTCTGTGTACCTTTACCGCAAGCCGGCGGTCCTAAAAAAATTAATTCTTTTTTTGTCATATCAAATCTCTCTTTCGTATAATCTATGTAATAATATTACATCAAGAAAAATTTTTGTTCAAATAAAAAGCCCATAAAGAGCATTTTATTATATATAAAAATTCCCCCAATACTTGAGTGGCGGATGGAACGGCTACGTTCCTATGTATCAATGTTTGTAGCATAAACCGCATTAGCTTCAATAAAGTTTCTGCGTGGATCTACTTTATCACCCATAAGTATATCAAACAACTGATCGCAAAGCATTGCATCTTCTACATTTACTTTCAACAGCGTTCTGGTTGCCGGATCCATTGTAGTTTCCCATAGCTGTTGCGGCATCATTTCGCCCAACCCTTTAAAACGCTGTATCTGTAATCCTTTTGACCCTCTATCATCAATAAATTTTTGAAGTTTTTCAAATGAATTGATTTCATATTGTTCAGTATCAGTTTCAAGAATTAATGTATCCTCCTCTTCGATTAAATAATCTCTGATTAACGGATAAGATGCTTTTAATCTCTTATACTCAGAACTCTTCACAATATTTTGAGTAATCAATACATGTTCTTCATCATTAAAGTTTAGCTGAATAGCATATTTAGCATTTTCCGGATTATATTTCAAAGAGCACACATAATTTGCAGCTTCTTGAATATTATAATTCTTAGCGTGATCTTGAAGATAATGATTCAAGTATTCAATAACTTCGTTCATTTTAGCTTGATCTTCGAAATATTCCGGTTCTATATTTGAGCGCACAAGTCCTCTTAAAACAACTGCCGGATATAGATTCAAAATCGGATTGTTGTAAGAATTATAAAATGCCGACATATTTTTGATAAGATCAAGAAGTTCATCGCCTGTTTTAACTCGGGATTTAGTCTTATCAGAAAGACTCAAATTTTTGATACCGCGTTCTTTCAACATTTTATCAAGTGCGTGTTCATCATACAAATATTCAGAAGTCTTGCCCTGAGTAACCTTAAATAAAGGAGGCTGGGCAATATAAACATAACCATTTTCAATTAACGGTCTTGCATAACGGAAGAAAAACGTCAAAAGAAGTGTTCTGATATGTGCACCATCTACATCGGCATCAGTCATAATAATAATTTTATGGTAACGAAGTTTTTCCAAATCAACTTCATCAGGATTTCTGCTGATATTTATGCCGAACGCCTGAACCATAGATTGAATTTCATTGTTTCCGTATATTTTATCAAGTCTTGCCTTTTCAACGTTAAGGATTTTGCCTCGCAAAGGCAAAATTGCCTGAAACATTCTGTTTCTGCCCTGTTTAGCAGAACCGCCTGCAGAGTCACCCTCAACTATATAAATTTCACATTTTTCAGGTTCTCTGTTGGAACAATCTGCAAGTTTGCCGGGTAATGTAGAATTTTCCAGAACAGATTTTCTTCTTGTCAATTCTCGAGCTTTTCTTGCTGCTTCACGAGCTCTTTGTGCCTGAAGAGTTTTTTCTATAATAATTTTAGCAATTTTCGGGTTAAATTCCAGCCATTCCTGCAATTTGTCGCGTACAGCATCCTGAGTTGCTCCCATTGCTTCAGCATTGCCGAGTTTTTCCTTTGTCTGTCCTTCAAATTCAGGATTAGGAATTTTTACACTCACAATTGCTGTCAAGCCTTCTCTTACATCCTCACCGGAAAGATTTTGATCAGAATCCTTCAATATATTATTTTTTCTTGCATAATCATTAAATACACGTGTTAAAGAGTTTCTAAAACCTGTTAAATGTGTGCCGCCGGAGTGGGTATTAATATTGTTAGCGAATGACAAAACACTTTCACTATACGCATCTGTATACTGCATAGCAACTTCAATCTGCATGCCGTCAACAACTTTATCTATATAAATAGGCTTATCATGAAGAACATTTTTATTCTGGTTTAAGAATTCAACGTAACTTGCTATACCCCCGACATAATGAAATATCTCTGTTTCTTCGGTATGAGCATTAGTAAAAATAATTTTCAATCCCTTATTCAAAAAGGCCATTTCACGCAATCTGTTTGCAATTACATCACAATCAATTTCTGTTGTTTCAGTAAATATTTCGGGATCCGGCCAGAAAGTAGTTTTTGTACCTGTTTTATCAGTTGCTTCTCCTTTTTCTACAGCAGTAAGAGGCTCACCCCTCATATATTCCTGACGCCAGACAAATCCTTGACGTGAAACTTCGACTTTATATTTTTCGGAAAGAGCGTTTACAACAGACGCCCCAACACCGTGCAGCCCACCTGATACTTTGTAGCCGCCGTCTCCAAATTTTCCGCCTGCATGGAGAACCGTATGTACAATTTCAAGAGCCGATTTGCCTGTCTCAGGTTTTATATCAACAGGAATACCGCGCCCGTTATCTTCAACAGTAACACTATTGTCTTTATTAACTGTTACATGAATATCTGTACAAAAACCTGCCAGAGATTCATCAATAGAATTGTCCACAATTTCATAAATACAGTGGTGAAGCCCTCTTTGAGAAGTTGAACCGATATACATACCGGGTCTCATTCTGACAGCTTCCAAACCTTCCAATACACGAATGTTGCTGGCATCATAGGATTGAGAAGTCTTTGTTTCAATTGCCTCATCATTATCCGGCAAGTCTATTATCTCAATTTTTTCAGTTTCCTGCTCTTTTGTTTTTTGTTCATTGGTTACTTCTGTAATTCCATCTGCCATATTCGTTATATTCTCCCCTTAATTAGTCTAATTCCCTTGACAATATTGTAACATAAACATACTCGTTTTACATGTTTATCACAAAATTTAACAGAACTTAACTACTACTTTAATAAAGTCGATCCAGAACTTGCATCAAAATCTAATTCCTAAACATTAGAAGACAAGAAGACAAAAGAGTAACCATGCTCGGTGTTCCTACATTTTAAGCCAGAGAGCGTCATAAGCGTTTAACCTTACTGATAATTCCTTATTATCAACCCGGGCACGAACCATTTTGTCAGTTAAAAGGTTTTTCAAATAAATATCTTTACCTTTTTTGCCAAAATTATCGTCCGTAAACATAATTGTCGCTTTGATTTTGTCATCTGAAAGATTGTTTATTACAACAACTCTATCTGTATCAGTTGCACGAACATAAGCAAATACTTCTGGAGCCTTTGTTTTCAACTCCATAAAAGAACCTCTTGTCATGACAGGGTACTGTTTTCTGACTTTTATAAGCTGTTTTACACGTTCATATACCCTATTATTGTATGTTCCTTTATGATTAACTGCATCTTCAAAAGTTTGCTGAGTTATTGGACCTCTGTTTATATCCCGGCTGTCAAAGTAACTTAGCATTTTAACTTTATTTTTAACATCTTTATCTTTTTTTTGTTTAGCTTCTCTAAGTTTTGCACTTTTATTTGCGTTAGCAAAGTTGTTTTGAATTCCGATTTCATCTCCATAATATATAATAGGAATTCCTGGGAGTGACATAAGAATAGAAAATGCCATACCAATCCTGTCAGGATTTTTGTCTAAAAAATTTGCCATTCTACCTGATATTCCGAAGCCTTTTCTGAATGATGCACCCTTAGGGGCCAAATCTTCAAATAGAATTTCACGTGTTTTTTCGTTTACCATTTCAAGCGTGAGTTCATCATGAACTCTCAAAAATATCGCCCAGGAAGCTGAAGCTGGGATTTGCGGAGTTTGTTTGTAAGCTTTCCAGAAGTAGCTGTTATCTGCGGTTACAAGTGATGCCCAGATTGCCGGCATATAAGGAAAGTGATATGCTATCTGTACTTCATCGGTTCTTGTTAATTCTTTTTCTTCGCCTTTTATAGTTTCTTTAATTTTTCTTTCTGAGCCGAAATAGGGAAGAATTTTATTCGGCATCTGGCAGGCTTCTGCCTGAATAACGGAGCGGGGTGCAACTGCCTGAATAAAAGCACTTAAGATTTTTATAATTCGGTGTGTTTCTTCAAGATTTTCAGCGTTTGTGCCATCTTCTTTTATAAGATATGGTATTGCATCCATTCTGAAAATATCTACACCCTGATTTGCCCAGAAAGCGATTGTTTCAAGGTTGTAGTATAAAACTTTGGGATTTTTCCAGTTAATATCAAGCTGGAACGGGTAGAATGTGTGATAAAAATAGTAATCCTTTTTATTAATCGTAACTTTTCTGTAATTGTTTTCCGTTATTTCCGGAAAAATAATTCTTCTTTTTGAAATTTTCCCGTTAGGTTCTTTATATTCTGCTACCCATCCGAGTTTTTCATCTTTGTATTTTGTGTATTCCGGCATTTGGTCTCTTACAACAAAGTAATCTATTTTTGAAATATCGCCTTTTAAGGCTTGCTGAAACCATTCATGCTGATCTGAAAAGTGGTTTAAAACTAAGTCAGCTTTAATTTTAAACCCTTTTTCTCTTGCTGCTGATATAAACTTTTGAAATTCAAACATTCCGCCAAGATCCTGTCTTATTCCTCTTGGATTTCTTATATCAAATCCTGCATCTTCCATAGGAGAATCAACAAACGGAAGGATATAAATTGTTGTAACTCCTAGCCCTTTTAAGTAATCAAGCATTTGAATATCATCTTTGAACGTATTTGTGTGGTTAGGATGTTTTACTCCGAAGTGATTGGCATAGAACATATAAATAACTTCATCTTTATACCAGTCAGAAGGTCTTGTTAAATCTTCTTCAATAAGTGAAGATGACCTTTCTTCTTTTGTTTTCTTTGCTATTGCAAGTATATTTGAATAAATTACTTCAACGTTTTCCTGTCCGTAAACTTTGGCAAGAGAAGTTTTAATTTCTTTTTCAAGTTTCAAAGGAATAATTGCATTTTCTTCAGCCTGAATTTCCTGCTTTGTAAGATTTTCATTGACTGCATAAGAAACAGTTGTCGCTGTGTTAAGTATAAGAAACGACGCAAGCAATCCTGCTACCAGTTTTTTCATAAAGAAATTCTCCCTTGTTATTTTATTTACGTTTATTGTAGCATCAGAGTAATTATACACAATTATCAAATCAGCTAATGCAATAAAATAATTATAATATAAAAGTGATAACCGGTCAGCTAATTTTATTATGTTTGTAGTTTTGTTACAAAAAATTTATGGCTGTTTTGTTTCTGAATTTATATAATTACTTATTATCTCTGCTGCTTCCTTTACCAACCGTTCACATGGACGGGATTTGTAATATTGTTCTGTCCTTTTTAAAGGTATAGGAGAATCATATTTTACATCAAGTCCAAGAAGTTCACGGCAGATTATCGTTTTATTTTTATCCATAAATTCTTTTGCGAGGTATTGAATTCTTGCGTAATGTTCAGCTTTAATTCTGTCATTTGCAGGAGTTATATAACCGTATTTTAACCCTGCTATCATAAACATTGAACTTACAGCCCCGCACACTTCTCTTAATCTTCCCATACCACCACCAAAAGATGACGATAACTTTAACGCAGTTTCAAAATCAATTCCAAGTTCATCTGCAAATGCACAAAACACTGATTGCGCGCAATTATAACCACTTCTAAAAAGTTCGCCGGCTTTTTCAGAATATTTATTTTCTTTCATACACATATTGTACTATAAAATTAACCGCTTAGAGAATGTCTTTTTATATTACATAAAATAGAATTTCCGATATGAACAATTTTTATAAATCATTAACAGTTATCGCAATACTTTTAATTATAGGTGCCGCATACTATAACTACAGAACAAACACTTATGTAACTGCAGAATTCAAAAATCTGCGTCCTTTTCATGATAGAGCACCTGTTTATTATAACGGTTTTAAAATAGGAAGTGTAGTAAAAGTTCGCCCGAACAAAACTTATACAACAACAATTGTTACAATGAAACTTCATCCGCATGATCTGCATCTGCCTGTTAATGTATCCGCTAATCTTAAAAAAGAACGTAATAGATGGAATAGAAAATTTGATTATATTGATCTTGTATCCCCTGATATTCCATCTTCATTTTACCTGAAAGACGGGGACAGAATATCTGGTAAAACAACAGTAGAGCTTCAATCTTACCTGACAAATCAAGATCCTGAATCGCTTGATGCAATTAAGGCTGATACAGCTGAAACCATAAAAAACCTTAATATAACAATTCAAACACTAGGTGATTTGTTTTCCACTTTGAATTCTTTAGCAGGTGATGTTAAGCCTAATGTTGTAAAAGCATCAAAAGATTTAAGCGAAAGTACATCAAATTTTGTAAAAATCTCTGATAATGCAGGTGTTACAACAACTAACCTTAATGAGGCGTTCAACGAAAAAAGATTAGATACAACCGCAAAAAATTTCCAGATTGTAAGCCGTAACGTGAAACTTATGACAAATGAACTTAATAATACGCTTCCACAGATAGGATGTACTATTAATGAAGTCAACAAAGTTTTGTGTAATATTGATGAAATGACCGAAGGATTGAACTGTACCATGAAAAAACCTTTTGGCGGACTAAGGCTCATATTTGGAAGTCCAGTCAGTACAAAAAAATGCGGATGCAATTAATAGAATTACCCGATTGAGCTGTTTTTGATATTACTCATGTGGGGAATGTTTTTTTTGCAGTCTTAATCTAGTATATTAGTGTAATTAGAAATAGAGGAAAGTATGTTTAAAAAGACTGTACTCAAAAATTTCATACTCTGTACTTTTTTCACAGTACTTGTGAATATGTCATTTTTGTCTGCTGCTCGTTTTAAATTTTCACTACCCGTTATATCTGTTATAGTTATAATAAGTATTATAACTGCTTTATTTGCCCTGTATGTATTCAAGAAGCAATTTTTGGAAGAAAGCGAGGTTAGAATAAAAGATTTGAAGCACCGTCTTGAATACAACTCAAGTCATCTGGCTACAATAATAGATAATTTACCCCTGATAGCATTTATAATAGATAAAAATTACAAATTTATTACGGGAAATACAGAAGCATTGAAGTTTTTTGACATAAAGGAGGAAGGGCAATTAAGCAAATTGTCTGTAGATATTTTTGAAAGGGATACCATGGAACTGATTAAAGAAGAAAACAATTTTATCATCAAAAATCAAAAAGTTTTTGTGACAGACAGACTTGTCAAATTAAAATCCGGCAAACAAAACTGGTTCAGAGTGCGCAAAATTCCTATTTTTAATCAGGAAAATAAAGTAAACGGTTTTGTTGTATTTAAAAGAAACATTGATGATGAAAAAGCCGCACAGAAACAGAGAGAAACATATATTTCTACTCTGAGTCATGATTTAAAAATTCCAACCCTTGCACAAATAAGAGCTCTTGAGCTTCTTGTAGGCGGTAAAATAGGCACAATCACCAGTGAGCAAAAAGAAATTTTGGATTTGACACTTGAATCCTGTTACTGTATGTATGACATGTTATCAACAATTTTATCAACTTATAAGTACGAAAACAATGATGTAATATTAAATTATGAGAAAATACAGATGCTTAAATTGCTTGATGAATGTTTCACAAAATCCTACAAATCAATGCGACATAAAAATATTACCGTTAAAGTTAAAGCAAAAGACAAATTTATTTCATTGTATGCTGATAAAAGCCAGATAAAAAAAGCATTTGAAATTCTGATCGATTACTGCGTATCAAATGCATATGAAAACAGTGTCATACTCTGTGAAATTACAAAAAAAGATTCAGACAAAATTTTTATTTCATTAGGCTTTGAAAGCCCATATGTGTCATCGGATTATATTGGCAGCATGTTTAATAAGTATACAACATCTTCCCTTAAACTTGATAAGGTTGGTAGCAGTTTGGGATTATATCTCTCAAAACAAATAATTAATGCACATAATGGAACGATTAATGTTGAAAGTATGGAGTCAAACTATAATACTTACAAAATTGAAGTTCCTTGTATTAATGAATGTAAACTTTCAGCTGTTGCATGTTAACATTTATGGTATAATAGTTCTATGAAAAATTTTATATTGCTGTGTGCCTTATTAATATTTTGTATGAATGCGTCACTTGCTGCCGAAATTTCAAGTGAAGAAAAAAAAGATGCTTTTCGTGATCTGGTAAAAAGCCACCAATACCAGCATGAAACATGTATTAAACTGTCAAGAAACTTTAAATCTGACAACAGGTTTTCCAACTATCTTAGAAACAATTGTCTTTTATATGAATCCGATAGACAAAGAATGCTTGATACTATTTTTCCCATTACAAATAATGGAGAGGAATGGTATAAAGACCAGTATCCAGTTTTGAAGGCGCAATTCGCTATTCAGATGAATAATAGAGAAGTTGAAAATTACAGAATGATTGTTTCTGAATACTGTAAATATAACAGCTATAAATACAAGAAAAAAGATCCCGAAGTTTGTTCTGAGGAAAGAATAAACAGTATGTTTTAAACTATGCCCTGAGAAATCATGGCATCTGCGAGTTTTTCAAATGCTGCAATATTCGCACCTGAAACATAGTTAGTGCCAAGATTGTATTTTTCGGTTGCTTTCTTACATTGTAAAAATATATTAATCATTATTTCATTAAGCTTTTTGTCAACTACTTCAAAATCAAAATAATATCTCATACTGTTCTGGCTCATCTCTATGGCAGATACCGCAACACCTCCGGCATTAGCAGCTTTTGCAGGAGCTAATAGAATATTATTAGCCAAAAGATATTCTGTAGCCTCTTTTGTACAAGGCATATTTGCACCTTCCCCAAGAGCTAAAAGTCCGTTTGAAACAAGTTCCCTTGCAGAATTTAGAGTTAGCTCGTTTTGTGTTGCACATGGAAGTGCTATATCTGTCTTTATACTCCAGATTGGCGAATCATTACTTTCTTTTTTTAAATATTGCGCATCCGGATGACTGTTTAAATAGGTTGAGATCCTTTCTCGCTTTTGTTCTTTTATTTCTTTTATTAAATTTAAATCAATTCCGTTTTTGTCATAAATACATCCATCAGAATCACTCATTGCAACGACTTTTGCACCGTATTCCAATGCTTTTTCGCAAGCGTATATAGCAACATTGCCGGAACCGGATATTGTTACGGTTTTACCATTAAAAGTGATGCCGCCTGCATTTTTAAGCATTTCCCGCATAAAGTATATCAGTCCGTAACCGGTTGCTTCTTTTCTAACGAGAGAACCGCCGTACGAAAGTCCTTTACCGGTAATCACTCCGCCTTCATAAATATTTTTTATTCTTTTATATTGACCGAAAAGATAACCTATTTCCCGCTCTCCGACACCTATATCACCTGCAGGAACATCTATATCTTTACTGATGTGTCTTTGAAGTTCTGTCATAAAACTTTGGCAAAAACGCATTATTTCAGCATTAGATTTGTCTTTAGGATTAAAATCACTACCGCCTTTGCCACCACCAATAGGCAGACCGGTGAGTGCATTTTTGAATATCTGTTCAAAACCCAAAAATTTTATAATACTTTGATTAACATCAGGATGAAATCTCAAACCACCTTTATATGGACCGATAAGACTGCTGAATTGAACCCTGAACCCTCTGTGTACAATAGTTTTTCCTTCATCATTAACATAAGGGACTCTGAATATAACTAACCTCTCAGGCTCAGCAAGACGTTCTAATAATGCGACTTTTTCATAATCAGGATGTGCAATAATATTAGGTTCAATAGATGAAAAAACTTCATCTACAGCCTGGATATATTCAGGCTCCTGTTTGTTCTTGGTTTTTATCTCTTTTAAAACTTTTTCAATATATGTATTCATATTAAACTCCGTAAATTTTATAGGCATTGTAGCATATTATTTTTTCTCGTGCAATTGATTTTTATAAAATTCTTTGTTATAATAAATTATAAATAAGGAGTGTGTTATATGTTTGAAAAGTTTGAAAAATTCCAAATTTTCTGGCTTTCAGTAGTGCTTGCGTCAGGATTGATTATTGCTGTTAAAACAGGAACATCTGCCATATCAAATGATTCAATTACCGTAACAGGATCAGCTTACGAAATTGTGCAGTCTGATTCGGGAAGAATGGAGTTTTCAATTAATGCAAGAAGAGCTGACAAACAGCAGGCTTATTCTGTCATAAAAAAACAACTGCCGCAAATTATGGATTACTTGAAATTAAATGGCATAAATGATATTGATGTCAAAACAGTAAACGGTTATAATACTTATAAATACACTCCTAACGGAAATATGACAAATGAAATAGCTTATTATAATATATCACAGCAAATAGTCGTTAAATCAGATGATGTTCAAAAAATTAAAGAAATATCAACCGACATTCAGAATTTACTTGATAAAGGCATTGATATTAATGTTATAAATACCGAATATTTTTACTCTGGACTTTCCGATTTGAAGATAAAACTTCTTCAGTATGCTGCAACAGATGCAAAAGAAAGAGCTGCAGCCATGTTAAAAGCTACACATAACAGACCAGGTAAAATTCAATCTGTCAGAATGGGAGTATTCCAGATCACACCGGTTGATTCAACAAACGTCTCAGATATGGGAATTAATGACACTTCAACCATACAAAAGAAAGTTACAGCAGTTGCAAACGTTGTATTCCGTATAAAATAAAAAGAGGTACAATATGAAAAAGATTTTATTATCATTTATTTTGGCCGGTTTTACTTTACCTGTTTATGCAATTTTACCCCCTGATGCAGCTATTATTCAAGTTCATGATATGCAGATGATAAATCAGCAGAGATTTAGAATTGAAGAAATTAATGACTACAATGACGTTGAAACAGAAAAAGCGAGATTTCAAAAGAAAAACACACCATCTGAACCCCTTATCAAACGTCTTTTTCACAAAAAACATTTTGTGGAACAAGACGGTAAAATTTTAATTAAGAATGATGAAAATTCTACAGATTAATTGCTTGTTCCAGCTCTATATCCGCACCAGGCATATATGGCAGGGAGCGTTTTTTCAATATGTAATTTTTCTGCAAACGGGACTTTTGCAAGAACAAGTACGCCCAAAGCATCATCAATATTTGCGATTGAATCTTTAAAAGTGAGTTTTCTGTCAGGAACCTTATCATAAGGATCATTTATTTTATTTGAAAGTTTTGCAGCAAGCAGCATTCCGCCGGCCAAACCAATAACAGTTGCAGAAATTTTGTATGTTAAATTATTTAATACCTTAAATTTTTCACTAAGTAAATAGAGTGCACCCGTTAAAACAGTAGGCACCGACGCATTCATAAACTGAAAGACACCTTCATTAACCTTTTGTCTCTTATGTTCTTTTTTACCACTGATAATTCCGGCAGCTGTTCCACCTATAATGCTCCCGGCACTAACGTAAACCATTTCTGCTACATTGTATTTTATATTGAAAATATTTGTTTTCTGTTTTTTGGCAATTAACAACATAGGCATAACTGTTCCACCTACTGCTCCGAGAGCAGATTTAATTTTCTCAGCTTTGTCAGTATGCTCTTTTTTGTGATATCTGTATGTTCTTATATCATATTCAACTCTTTTCCCTGCAGAATTTACAAGCATTTTATCCCTTTCAAAAATATTGTATCATACTAATGTGCGAAAATTAAAATTATTGCCGAACCTATAAGAATTATTAAGGAACCGAAAAGTTTTTTTACAAAATTTTTTTCACGAAATAATTTGTAGCCGAGAACAACATTAAGGATAATAGACAACTGAAACAAAGAAAGTGCATAACCAACATTCATATATTTAAAAACATAAGCTGTTGAAAATGTCATAACACTGAAACATAACGCCGTTAGAAAATATAATATAGCATTTTCTTTAACTGGGAATTTAAAATCATTTGTATTAATAAATATTTTAAATATAAAATATGAAAAAATCATTCCAAGAAAACTTGATATAATAAATGACATTGTTACTGAAGATAGCAAAATTACTTTTTTTATAAAAACAGCTTCAATTGCGGAAAATATAAGCGCATAAATTCTGTATTGTATATCTTGCCTGAAAAAATCTTTCGGACTTTCCAGAATAAAATAAGTTCCGTAGATAATAAGTATAATTCCTGTAGCACCATATATGTCAGGTTTTTCGTGCAAAATAATCATGCTGAATAAAAGTCCTAAAATTGCTTTATAAGAATTAATTGGACCAAGAACAGATAATTCTCCATCTTTAAGAGCCATTGCCATAAAACAATTACAAACTGCTCCGCATATTCCTCCTGCGGCTGCGTATATCCAAAATTGTATATTGTCAAACGGCAGGTCTGTGAAAAATAATAAAGGCACAGAAAATATACTCATAAAAGTATAGTTTATAAAATTTATATAAACAGGCACTTCGCCTCTGCAGGCAAGCTGTTTTTGAAAAACATTACTGAATGAGTTTGTAAATATTCTAAAGCATATGGCAATGATATTAAAAAATATTTGCATATAATTTAATTGGAATACAATTTGTAATATCTTTTTCTTCTATACGAAATTCACTGTCAACAATATGTTTTATCTCGTATACTTTACCCAATTTGTCAGTTCTTCTTAACAATGAAACTTCTTTTGTTGTAATCAGTATCAGTTGCAAGGGAAATCCATTGATTAAAAAGATTTGGGATATATTAATACAGGAATTTTAATATCAGATTTGTTAATTTTTGAAAGGTTTGTAATAATTGAAAACAATTTTACCCCTGCATAATAAAACTTATATTATCATAAAAACTGACAACTTTCATAGTGTAACAGAATATATAAAGTCTTATAAGTATATTTCTATTATTAAATTGACTATAAGTCTTTAACTTATGGTCAATTTTACACTTATTTTGTTAAACTGAAAAACTGGTTTAATAATCATATCGGGATTTGTTCTATATAGCGGAATTTTTTCAACTCCAGAAAAACTGTATGCACAGGAGGGAAGTACAAAAATGAAAATTAGAATGAGTTTTAGCAATAACGAAGTAGTTATTAATATGTATGATAATCCGGCAACCAAACAGGTAATCGCACTTTTGCCTGCGGAATTTCAATTCAGTGATTTTGCAGGTGAAGAAAAAATAACGAATTTTCCAAAACCTCTTAATCTTAATGATGCTCCGCGAGGAATGGTTGCAACAGCAGGAAAACTCTTTATTTATACCCCTTGGGGTAATATGGGAATTTTTTACAAAGATCACGGACACACAATGGATAAAAGCCTTATTCCTCTGGGGGAAGTAGAAAGCGGACTTGAGTATTTAAGGTCGCAAAAAACTGATTTTAAAGCAAAACTTGAAATAATCAAATAACTTAAAAGTCCTGAAATATTTCAGGACTTTTAAGTTTATAATAGTATTTGGGATTATTTATCTATCTGGCTTTCAGTGAAGGGATCTGCCCTGTGTCCTATAAGGTTAATTTTTGAATAATCTTTTTCAAACTCTTTTAATTCTTCTGTAGACATTCCGACAGAGGCGGCACCTAAAAAGTCATCAAGATGTTTCGGATTAGTTGTTCCCGGAATTGGTACAATCCACGGTTTTTCGGATAACATCCAAACTAGCGCAAACTGCGCAGGTGTTACATTTTTGCGTCTTGCCCATTTTTTGACGAGTTTCACTATTTCCATATTATGTTCTAAGAATTGTATGCAGTAAATGGTTTAACCCACGTTGATTTGTATGACAAACCGGAATTTGCTTCTCTTTATGAATTTATTTCTTGAGAATAATGGATATTGCTAATTTTCCATTCATTGTTCCGCAAAACAAGAAGCTGCGTTTCACGCCCCTGAGTATGGATTTGTTCGCCATCTTCTTTTTTAACAGCATAAAAATCCCAGCTAAATTCTAAAAAAGCAGCTTTGTCATAAAATTTTGCCGAAATATTTTTTATCTTTAAATCTCTCTTTGAAAACAAATTTCCCATTATACCAAGATAAAAATGTTCTTTAATTTCCTCAA
>CALVCJ010000112.1 GCA_944326015.1 Candidatus Gastranaerophilales bacterium | reverse complement strand
GTTTATAACTACGCAATTAAAGAGGGTAAAAAGTTCGGGATTTATACAATTGATAAAACTCAAATGCACGGAACAGGAACACCAGAAGATTTGGATAAGTATATAGAAATTATTACTGCAAAAGTATAAGACTCCTATACCCTCCCCTTGAGGGAGGGTCGAAATCTTTGATTTCGGGGAGGGGTGAGAAAGATAAGGAACAGATATGAAAACAGCAAAACTAGAAGATATGATAAAGGGTTGGTTCGTCGGGAATTTTGAACCGACATTATTAAAAACCAATGACGTTGAAGTTGCCGTTAAAAGTTATAAAAAGGGCGATTATGAAGAAAAGCATTACCACAAAATTGCGACTGAGATAACTGTAATAATAACCGGAAAAGTAAAAATGAACGGTATTGAATACAAAGCAGGTGATATTGTTGTAATGGAACCTATGGAATCAACGGATTTTGAATGTCTTGAAGATGACACTCAAAATGTAGTCGTTAAATATCCTGGCGCAAATAATGACAAGTATCTAGGAGAAATTTAAATGATTGATTATGCTATAATTATTCCTACATTTAATGCTCATTTTGATTATGTTGAACAATTTTTATACACTTACTCAACTTTTGTTTTGGATAAAAATAAAATTTCAGTTTGCATAATATTAGGTGATAATGATGAATATTTAGAATTTAATAATAGATTAAAAAAAATGACATTTGATTATGATGCCTTAAATATAAAAACATACTGTTTTGACGATATTTTACATCATTATAATATATATCAGTCTTCAAAAGAATTATTAAATAAATTAGGCAAATTTTCTTATCAAACTATTAAAAAGTTATATGCAGTTCATTATTTGCAATATTCTAAAAATTTAATTTTAGATTCAGAATCAATAATTATAAAAAATATAGAATTAGAAAAAATATTTGATAAATATTTTTCGAAACCGTATGTTTTCTACTCAGATATTTCATATAAAGATAAAAATTTTAAAGAATTTTTGGATTTTAAAGTTTTAAGAAATACATGTGAATTTTTTGGGATTGAATGTAATAATTTATGGTTTTTTGAAGCTTTTCATTGGTTTTATGATATTAGGATAATTAATGATTTGTTTAATTATTGTAATAATAATTTATATAGAAAGATAGAACTATTAATATCGCATAAGTACGATGAAAGAGAAAAAGCAATTTTTGATTGTACTATTTACTATCTTTTTATCTATCTCAATAATGATAAGTATTCTTATAATTTTGTTAACATATTAGATGAGTATAAACAATTATTATCAGCAAAGGATTATAAAAAACTTCAAAAAGTTTCTTTTGTATCGCCTATTTTTATGTCTGGTTGGCATCGAATGCGATATAATCTTATAAATGTTACCGCACAAATTTATAAAAAATATTCTTTACAGATATCAAGACCATATATAGGTGCCTTCGTTAAAAATTTTGTACCACTATATAAATTTATTAATGACTCAAATATTGGTATAATCACTGCAACAAATAGAGTTAGCGACATGTTAAAGCTAGTTGATTTAAATATGTTTGATAAATTTATCTTTAGTATGCAAGCTTATTTTAGAAAAATATTTAATATGAAAAATGATGTTGCCAGTTTGTGTAATAAGGTCATATTTATTTTTATAGATAAAAATAATCTTGATAAAGAATTTGAACTTCATAATTTAATTGAAAAATTTATACCATTAGGCTTTGCGGATATTTATTTTGTTTATGAAGATGAAAATTTAAGTATGAAAAAACGTTGTGCATATAAAAAATTGTTTTTAGATAGACTGGCAAATTTAAGTGATGACAAAATTGAGAATCTTAGATTAATTTATCATAAAAAATATGAAGATATGTTATTCGTGGATGAAAATAAAGACGTTTCTTCTCAATTTTCAGATATTCAGAATTTTGTACGAAAGGGTTTATAAAATGGGTATAAGAAAAAGATTTTTACAAAAACTTAGTCCGACATATAGAATATTGGAACGAATTAATATAACACAAAATTTTAATTATGGAAAAATTAGTACAGGTTATTATTACTCTGCTTTAAATAATGATATTGAAAAAATGCCAAAAGCAAAAGGGATACTTCGACAGGTTCAATGTGTAAATAATTTTTTACTAGAAGAATTACAAAAAATTTGTGAAAGTTTGGGTATTAAATTTTGGTTACATGGAGGGACTTTGTTGGGTGCTGTTCGCCATAAAGGTTTTATACCTTGGGATGACGATATTGATATAGGTATAATGCGAGATGACTTTGAAAAACTGAAATCTTTTCTTGTAACACACGAAAAATATGCAATTAAAAATTTTTATTTTCTAAAAGATATATATTCAAGACAACCTAGGTTTGTTTTTAAAGGAGAATATCTTCCATTTTTTGTAGATATAATGGTGTATGATAATTTCAATTCAAATGATATTGAAAATGATTGGCATGCTTTTTATGAAAGAAAACTAAAACAGATAGAAAGTGTTGCAAGAACAAAAATAAAGAACAATTCTTTTTTTCTAATTGATGATAAATTAAAACAAAATATTGTTGATGAAAAGTTTGATGAATTTCATAACGGATGTTTAAGTACTGGGAATTGTATTATCTTTAATATTGATGAAGGTACAAATTTGATAAAAGATAATTATATAGATAATGATACATTTGTTAGATTGTTTAACAAAGATTTTATGTTTCCATTAAAAAAATTGTGCTTTGAAGGTAATGAATATTTAGTTCCAAAATGCTACGAAGAATATTTAATTCGTCAATATGGCGATTATATGTTCCCTCCAACGAAAATAGTAATTTCTCCGCATTTAATTAATTCATCAAAAGAATTAAAATTAAAAATCCATAAAAAATATAAAGAAATTTTTAAATATAATATAGGCTATACAGCAGGAGCTTTTGATGTTTTTCATATTGGTCATCTAAATCTTTTAAAAAGAGCCAAAGAAAATTGCAATTATTTAATAGTTGGAGTAACGACTGATGAGTTAATTTTTAAAACAAAAGGTAAGTATCCTATATCAAATTTGAAAGAACGAATTGAAATTTTAAAATCTTTAAAGTTTATAGATGAAGTTGTAATACAAGATGATTTAGATAAAGTAAAAGCTTGGTATAACTATTCTTATGATGTGTTATTTTCAGGGAGTGATTGGCAAGGTGATGAACGTTGGATTGGTTATCAAAATAAACTAAATGAACATGGTGTTCCAATTGTGTATTTCCCATATACAGACAATATTTCATCATCAAAAATTCAAAAATTTTTAAGAGAATCTGTATAAAGGAGATATATATGAATAAAGTTTGTTTTTTAATTCCTGTTTATCCACCACATTTTTCTTATTTAGACAATTTTATAGAGTCATTTAAGAAATATAATTATGATAATCAAGCTGATATTTGTGTTGTTTTTACTAATGAGGAAGAAAGTTTGTCTTATAAGAATAAAGATATAAATCGGCTGATTTTACCTCCTCAATATAGAGTGTTCAAAAATAAAGGGATAATAAATATAAAGAAATTATGGGCTCTATTCATACTAAAGGAATCTCAATATGACTACATATTAGTTCTTGATGCTGAAGCATTAATTGTAAAACATATTAATTTAATAAATATATTTAATAAATTTTATAATGAAAAAATTTTATGGGGTAATCAAGTAACTTCTGGTGGTGCCACGAGAGTAAATAAAATAAAAAATTCTTGTAAACGTTTCTTCATGTATAAAGATAAATTAGATTCAAATTTATATCTTTGGTTTAATCAGCCATGTATTTATAAAGTTTCAATACTGCCTGATTTTTTGAAAAAAATAAATTTTGAATCAAATATTAAAAATTTAACTTGGAATGATTTTGATTATTACATTTACATGTATTATTTAATTCTGTATCAAGATTTTAAAGTGAAAGATCTTGAATTAGTTTCTAATTATGGTATTTGTGAATCTTGTGTTGAGTTAATACGTTTTAACTCTAATATATATAAATCTGCGAATATAAAAATGTGTTCAAAAAATTTATTTGAATTATTTGATAATGAGGATTTATTTTTAGTAATTCATTTAGATAGAGATTTTTTATGGACATATAACTTATTATTAATGAGATTAAATAATTTAGAAAAAAAACAAAATAAAAATAAGATTAAATTCAAATTGTTTAGACGGTTATTGAGTTTGTTTGTCCCTGACAAACGATTACGCCGAAGAATTCGCGGGGATGAATAGGAGTTTAACAAATGATACATTCCGGCGACATCAGTGTAATTGTACAAGGCTCAATAAATGCAACCGAGACACCGAAGTGTCTCGAAAGTATCAGGGAATTTTTGCCAGATGCAGAAATCATCCTATCAACTTGGAATAATGATGCCGTATCTGATTTGGATTATGATGATATAGTAT
>CALVCJ010000111.1 GCA_944326015.1 Candidatus Gastranaerophilales bacterium | reverse complement strand
CACGGCGTTGTGCACTGTGAAGCACTTGCGCGGGTCCTGGTGGTAGTGGTTGATGACGGTTTGCCGCGTAAGCTCGCTCACGCACATTATGCAGTCGGCCCAGTCCATGCCGTTCTTCTCTATCGAATACACCGTGGGGTTTGGTTTGCCGCGGCTGCGGTCGAACTCAGTGGCATGCACGTGTATGCACAGCGGCTTGCCGCTCACCTGCTTGGCGTGTATGCCGGCAGAGAAAGTCAGCCAGTCGTGGGCATGGATTATGTCAAACTCCTCGGCCCTGGCAACCACCCCTGCGATGATGGAGTAGTTGTTTATCTCCTCGTGGAGGTTGCCCGGGTAGCCACCGGCAAACTCCATGCAGCCAAGGTCGTTGACGTTCATATAGTTGAAGTCGGCATAGATATGGTCGCGCATCTTGTAGTAAAGCTCTGGCGGCATGATGTTGCCAACACGGCTCTTCACGTAGTCGTAATCTACATCGCGCCATGCTATCGGCACTGCGTTCATGGCGACGATGCGCGCCGCATGCTGCGACTCGTCGCCGAAAGGATGCGGCAGGCAGAGGGTTATCTCCACGTCGCCCTGGGCGTGCAGCCCCTCGGATATTCCAAAGTTGGCAGTGGCAAGCCCGCCGAACACATGAGGTGGGTATTCCCAACCAAACATTAACACTTTCATAGTCTTAGCTCCCTGTTATTTCTGATAGGTGTAATTCTCCAGTAACTTCAATGTGCGCAGGATCTCGGCCACATTCATTGCAAACGACATAGCCCCGCGGCCGTGGAACGGCGGGTTCCCGTCGAAGAGTTCGGATATGGTGCCGAGCGTATGGTAGTTCATCTCGTCCTCGTAGCCGACCATCTGCCGCTCGACAAAGCTCAGGCGCGTGCGCTTGTAGAGCTTCAAGCAGGCCTCCATGTAGAAGCCCCCGAGCCACGGCCAGGCCGTGCCTTGGTGGTAAGCGTAGTCGCGCTGTGCCTGCGGCCCAACGTACATCGGGTTATATCCGCCGCTCTTCGGCGAGAGCGAGCGCAACCCCTTGGGCGTAAGCAGTTCGCGGGTACACATATCGAGCACGCTCTTCTTCTGGTCAAGCGACAGCGGCGAGTAGTCGAGCGCCACGGCGAATATCATGTTGGGCCTCACGCTCCAGTCCATGTTGCCGCCGTCGACATAGTCGAGCAGGTAGCCGTGCTCATTGAGGAATGTGTCGACAAACGACTTGCGGCACAACTCGGCACGGCTCTCCAGCCGCGATGCGGCATCGGCCTCGCCACTCTCCATGGCCATGGCAGCGCAGAACTTGAGCGCGTTGTACCACAGTGCGTTGAACTCTACGATGTAACCCGTGCGCGGAACAACCGGGCGGCCATTGGCAGTAGAGTTCATCCACGTAACCGGCTTGTCGCGCCCATCGCTGTATACCAGGCAGTTGTCATCGAGGCGGAGGTTGGGATGGTTGTTGCCTATGATGTAGCTCGTTATCATTTTCAGCAAGCCGCCATACATTTGCCAGCACTTGGCGTTGCCCGCCTGCTTGGCGTATTGCTGTATCGCCCACACAGCCCAAAGCAGCACGTCAGGCTGCTCTATCTCGTATATGCTCACGGTCAGCGGCTTGCCTTCCATGAACTCGCGCAAGCCGCGCCCGGCAGTGTTCATCACCATCTCGAAATAATCCTGCTCGTCGATGGCAAGGGTGAGGCCCGGCAGCGAAATGAATGTGTCGCGCGCACGGCACTTGAACCATGGATACCCGGCAAGTATGTAGCGGTCTTTCCCGTCTTTCTCGCGCTTGTGGAACTGGTGTGCGGCGTTTACCAGGCAATGGAAGAAGTTGTCGCGCGGCGTGCGTTCCTCAACTTCTTTCTCAAACAAGGCTTTCAGCCCGCCGGTGCGTATTGGCGATGTCGACCCCGAGAACACGATGCTCTCCCCTTTCTTTATGTTCATCTCGAAATAACCGGGAACATACAAGTCCTCGTTCGACGCGTATCCACGCTCCTGCTCCTTCGGGTACTCCACGCCGCGATACCAATCGGGGCTGAACACGAACACGTTCTTCTTGCTGAACTGCATATACAAGTCAGGGTAACCGGCATACATGCAAGTGCTTATGCCATTGTCCACCTCATGGTACACACGGCTCGCCACGGAATTCTCGTGGGTGAACTCGCGCACACTACGGAAAGCCAGGAACGGGCGGAAGCGCAGCGTGGTCTCCGAGTGGGCATCAAGCAGCGTGTAACGTATCAGTATGCGGTCCTCATAGTGCTGGAACACCACTTCCTTCTTCAGCAGCACGCCACCTACCCTGTAAATCGTGGTCGGCACCTTGTCGCAGTTGAACTCCCTGATGTACTTATGCCCCGTAGGGCTGTAATTGTTGCCCCCGTACTTGTGCAGGCCCAGGTTGAACTCAGCGCCATGCTGAATCACGGTGGCATCGAGCGACGAGAGCAGCACATGGTTGTCATCGTCTATCTCCGGCACAGGGACAACGAGCAGCCCGTGGTACTTACGCGTGTTGCAGTCCACAATGGTGGAGCATGAGTAAGCGCCCGAGCGATTCGTTCTTAGTAATTCTTTTCGGAGGGACTCCTCCAGGTTAGTCATTACAGTTTTTTCAAATCGTAAATAACTCATAGTCCATGTATTAAGGTTCTTAATTATTGTTTCGTCGATTGGCTGCGGCACCACCTTTGGGTTGCGCCACTAAACACTTTCAAAGTTAGCGTTTTTTGGTGTCATGGCAAAATAAAACATGAATTATTTGATAAAAGATGCCCAATTTTCTGCGCCATTGCACAATTAAGGGGCAAAATGAAACAGTTATTAAGTCGAAAAGTTGTAATTTTGCAAACGCAACATACATGACGGCGGGATAATGATTGTAAAAAAGGATTTCGACAGACAAGAGATAGCTGAGTCAATGTCTGTGCTGTGGGAGTTGCTCACAGCCGACCAGCGACAATATCTCGTGGGTAACATCAAGATCCACGTATACGAGAAGAACGAGGCCATATACAGGCAGGGGGAGACGCCTGCCTACATCATGTGCCTGCTTGAAGGCAAGGTGAAGGTTTACATCAACGGCGTTGGCGGGCGCACACAAATCATCAGGATGATTGAGCAGATGGACATCTTCGCCTACCGCGCAGCCTTCGTCAACGAGGACTACAAGACATCAGCCTCTGCCTTCGAGACGTCCACCGTCTGCATGATTCCAATCGCAGTGATGCGCAACTTGATTGAGGGCAGCAACGAACTGGCCGTTTTCTTCATCCGCCAGCTGTCGCAAAAGCTGGGCGAGGCAGACGCCCTCACCGTCAACCTCACCCAGAAACATATGCGCGGAAGGCTCGCCGAGTCGCTCATTGCGCTCCGCAACAAATACGGCTACGAGGACGATGGCTCCACGCTAAGCATTTACTTGAGCCGCGAAGAGCTGGCTAACATGTCAAACATGACCACAAGCAATGCCATACGCATATTGTCATCGCTCACATCTGAGAACATCATCATCACCGATGGCCGCAAGATAAAGGTCATCGACGAGCAAAAGCTGTTGCAGATTTCCGAGAACGGGGGCTGACCCCGTGCGCCACGGCCCCGGCAAGCACGCCGTCACTCGGGTATGAGGAAGTTTACCACCTCCTGCTCCACCGTGACGCGATACGGGCCAACAGGGGTGCTCATCATCCGCCCGTCGATGCCAACCATGGCGTGGCGGGCATCGTCAACAAGCACTTCCTTCGTGCGGTACGGGTGCACGCTCCTGTGGTTGAGGAAACGCCCTGTAAGCAGCAGCCATATCCCGGCCACGAGCTGCGTGACTTCCGGGTGGTACACCACCGACACATCAAGCAGCCCGTTGTAAGGCACGGCGTTGGGCGTCTGCCCGTAGCCGTTTGCGTTTCCTATGCACACTGTCATCACCTTGCGCCTCACCCGGTCGGAGTTTATCCTTATGTCCATGAAATACTCAAGGCGGTGGAACAGCATCAGCACGAACGACACCACAAACGACAGCGTGCGCGACCCGA
>CALVCJ010000110.1 GCA_944326015.1 Candidatus Gastranaerophilales bacterium | reverse complement strand
TGATTATGTTGAAGAGGCAGCGCTCTGCTGCTGCGGCCTGTTCGGTTTGTAGCAGCTCGTGCGCCGCCATCACCGCAGCTATGCTGTCTGCCGTGTTCTTGCGCGCCAGGCTGTCGCGCATGGCCGTGGCCATCTTCAGTAGCCGTGCCGCTTCGCCGCTGTTCCCCTCCTTTTGCTCGCACTCGGCCAGGTCTTCCGTCATGCTTATGGTGCGCATTAGTTCGGTGCTCACCTCTATGCCACGCCTAAGCAGGGCCTTGCCATCTTCGGTGCGCCCCTCTCTGTATGCAATGGCACCGAGCAGGTGGTATGCGTTGGCATAAGGCTTTATCTCCAGGGCTTTCCTTGCGTAAGCCTTCGCCTTGGCAGGGTCGCGGAATTCGTAGGCGGCCCCGAAGTTGGTTAATGCATATATTTTGCTGCCGTCTGATATGTACCTAATCAAGGGGAGGCTCTTGTTTGCGTAGAATAAGGAGCTGTCTGGGTTGTTGAGTCTTGAGTGTATTGAAGATAAGTTGCTATAACAGTATAATAGCATTTCTTTGTTTCCCGATTTCTCACCGAAGTATATTGCTTTCCTCCCATTTTCAAGCGCGAGCTGACTTTCTCCTCCATTTATGCATGTTGCAGCGAGGGTTATGTATATTCTACATTTAAGAAGGTTATCGTTAGTCTTGGAGGCCATACTTTCCGCCATTGCCATGCACCTTACGCATTCTTTTACATTTCCGTTCAGGTCTGCAATTCTCCCTTTTACGTAGTATGCCCTTGCGAGTTTACGGTAATCTTTTGCCTTGCCATAAAAACTGATGCTTTGGTTTATGCCAGTGTATTCTGGCGGGGCAATGCTTTTTCTGAACATTATCTCAGCCTTAAGTAAATTGTAATATGCCTGCTCGCTTTCACTTTGAATACCCCCTTTTCTCACCTTTGTTAAGGCTTGATATGCAGAGTCTGTCTTGCCTTGTGCCAGTAGGGTGTCAATCTTGGCGATGTTAGCATAGGCTGTCTCATTATTGCGGTATAAACACAATGCGATGCATACGATGGCAATGGCTGTAAATGTCATTATGATGTATTTTTTCTGCCACCAGTTTATGCCTTTTGATTTCTTGTTCATATCAGTAATGATTTGGATTAACCATTTGCAAAAGTATCTATTTTGGCTGAGACAGCCAAATTCAATGAATTCAATGAAGCTAAGTGTGAAAGTTTTAAACGTGTTTTTGGGCAGAAAACCGTTTAAATCCCTTTGTTTATGGGGATTTTCATGTTTCCTGAAACGTCACAGGCAAAAAATGTTTTTCATCAGAAATCTTGGCCGTATTGATTTTAAATTATAATTTTGCTAGCACGAATCAATTGAATTTATTATGAAAAGAAACAAGCTTTTTATTGTTGCTGCATTGCTATTTATGCAATTCCTTTGTTCGCCAACGCAGGCAAGCGATGAGGTTACAAAGTCAAAGGATATATTGCATGGGTGTAGCATGGGTAAGCCTGGGTCTCCATTCTTATTGCACAAAGAAACGGCAGAACTCATGAATGGGTATATGCGCAAGGGTTATCCGGTGGGTTACCCAGACTTGGCATGCCGGGGCTGCACGGCAACACGAATGTCTGGTTATGTAATAGGGCCGAATGGTGAATTGTATAAGTGTTGGGAAGATGTGGGCAAGGCAAGTGAGGTAGTTGGTAACATCTTCGACCATAAATATACAAATCCGTATATACTTGAAGATTATGTGCTGAAAGGCAGTCATGTTTCCAACAAGGAGTGCATCGATTGCAAACTTTTTCCAATATGCAGCGTTGATTGCGCCAGACGCAGGCTCGACAACTTGTTGAAAGGGATGCACTACGGACTGTGCAGCATATATAAAGACAACGAAGATGCATTGTTTGATATGCTGTATATGTATTATAAGTCAAAGCAAGCAAAGTGAGGCGTTTTCTTGCATATCGAGAAATTATTGACATAATTATATGCGAAATGTCTTTTTTTGTTCTTGTTTGCTCGATTTTTTTTACTATCTTTGCATATATAACATAAAATTGTTGCCTATGAAGGGTTTTTGCTTAATGATTGTTGCATTGCTGGCATTCTTCGGCGTTGAGGCCCGTGCCGCCGCGGCAGACAGCACGGCGCAGGCGGCGGGGCAGGACAGCATTTTCCGCGAGGTGGACCTCGGGGGCGTCACCGTAGAGGGGCGCATGGCCATACAAAAGGACGACCACACCAACTATATGCCCACCAAGCGGCAGGCTGACGCCTCGGCCTCGGGCATAAGCCTGCTGGCGCGCATGATGATACCAAAGCTGCTGGTGGACCACATAGGCAAGACCGTGAAGAACGCCGACGGCACAGCTCCCTCCATATACATAGACAACCGCAAGGCCGACGTCACGGAGGCCGACAGGCTGAGGCCCAAGGACATAGTGCGGGTGGAGTACTACGACCGCCCGTCGCCCGCTTTCCCCGGCACCCAGACCGTGCTCAACTTCATCACGCGCAAGTACGACCGCGGCGGCTACGTAGACATGCGCACAAACACCCTTGCCTACCCATGGCTCGACTACGGCGACTATTCACTGCAGGCGAGCCTCGACGTGAACAAATTCAACTTCACCCTCTACGCAGGCACCGGCTTCACAAAGGAGGATACGCCCGGCACCAGCGGCACTGAATACGTGGGCTTTGCCACGCCGTTCACCAAGAAGGAGACAGCCCTCGGCCTGTTGACAAAGACGCAAAACCACTACGGACTGCTGCGCACCAAGTACCGCACGGAAAAGACCACCGCCATTCTCGACCTTGGCTTTAACTGGAGCGAGATGCCCGAGAGCCACCAAAGCACCATGGTGAGCTACACGCCGCAGGCCTAT
>CALVCJ010000109.1 GCA_944326015.1 Candidatus Gastranaerophilales bacterium | reverse complement strand
TGAAAATCTTCTTCTGTTTCTCCGGCAAACCCGGTTATTATGTCACTTCCGAGAAACGGCAGGTCAAACATTGAATTGATCTTGTCAATTTGCTCAAGATATTCTTCAACAGTGTAAAAGCGATTCATAGAGCGTAAAGTTTTATTGCAGGCTGACTGCAGTGAAAGATGGAAATGAGGACAGAATTTTTCTGATTTAGACAGAAAGTCTAAAAGTTCATCTGTTATTTCATGCGGGTTTAAAGAACCTAATCTGTAACGTTTGATTGTCGTACGGGATTCAATTTCTTTAAGAAGATCCAGAATGGTTAATCCGTTTTCCTTGCCCCACAACCCGATATGAATACCTGTCAGTACAACTTCTTTAAACCCGTGTTGTGAAAAGTTGTTAATCTGATTTATTATAAAATCAACATCAGCGCTTCGACTTTTCCCTCTTGCAAACGGAATTATGCAGTATGAGCATCTGTTGTCGCATCCGTCCTGGATTTTTATGCTTGCGCGGGTTTTTGTCATGTCAGTCAGAGGAACTGCATCAAATTGATTCAGATGCATAATATCTCCGGCAATACATTTTAAATTGCTATTTTGTAAATTTTTTATTACTTCAAACAAATGTAATTTTTCATCATTGCCGATGACATAATCAATGTATTCATTTTCCAGTAATTTTTCTTTTTCAATTTGCGCCACACATCCTGTTAATATTGTAATTATATCCGGATTTTTGTGTTTTGCGCTGCGTATAAGATACATTGCCTCATTGTCGCTTTTGTGTGTAACTGTGCAGGAATTTAGTATATAATAATCAGCATCTTTTATATTTTTTGTCTCTATTATTCCTTGTTTTTGTAAATTTTCTGCAATTATTGAGCTTTCAAACTGATTAGCTTTACAGCCCATTGTGTGAATGTAAAACTTTTTCATATTTTTATAATATATAAAATATATTGTTGTGTAAACATTTTTAACAATAGCCTCAAATTTTAGCAAAAAATTTTACTTTCGAGTTTTATTTGAGTATAATCAAGTTGTGAAAGTGTAGGTGTGTAAAATGAATATCCACGCAATAGCGCCCAGTTTTAAAGGAAGACGCGACAGAGTTGATGAAATGATAGCTTTGGATGATGCGTCTATACAAAAATTGGCATATTTGAAGACTGTATCTAATTCTGATGATAAAAAGTTCAATAAATTAGCAAACGGTTTATTTGCTGCAGCACCTGTTGCAGCCGGTATTAGTGTTGCAGTTTTTACAAAAGGTAAGACTAAAATATTTTCAAAAGAAGTTTCCGGTCTTGCAGCTAAGCTTGCAATTGGCTTGAAAACTGGAACTTTATTTGCAGCAGGACTTGCTGCTATTGGTCTGGTTGGAAAAGCTAAAGATGAACTTTCAAAATCATCTGCTGATGTGCGTAAGTTTGACAGGGAACATCCGTTTTTATCTTTAGGGACTTTGTTTGTTGCAGGACTTGGCGCACTTACTCTTGTAAATAAAGGTGCTACTAAATTGGCAGGTGTTAAAGCTCCTGAATTTTTGCAAAAGATAACTGAAAGAACTTCAAATTTCTTGAATAATAATAAAAAAATAAAATCTTTGAATAAAAATGTTAATAAATTGGCTGAAAAAACTCCTCCTGTCTTAAAGGATTTAGGTGCAAAATTGATCAATTGGTCTCCTGTTCTGTTAATGTTAGGCGGTTTATTCACTTCTTTAAGCCATAAGGGGGCTGTTCAAAGAGAATATAATAAAAACTATATAGAATTAAAAGAAAAACAGTTAAATCTCTCAAAAGCTCGCCAGCAAGAATTAGCTATGGAAAATGATTTTTTAAAAACTAATGCTCGAAATAGAGAAGATGTTGCGCTTGTAAAAGATCCTTTAAATGGTTTACCGGATGAAGTAATTGAAAAAGCCGCAGAGATTCAGGAAAATGTTGAGGAATAATAGTAGAATTTTTCAACTAAAATAAAGCTTAAAAAAGAGCAGTTTTTTATACCGGTCTTTTTTTATGAAAAGTACCTTTTGTAGTTTTGTATATTTCTATATGAGTGTTAATCAAATTAAGTAAAATAAAAGAGATACCCTAAAAGGGTATCTCTTTTACAATTATAATGAATAATAAATAATTATTTCATCAATTCTCCGACAGCTTTGTATACAGCCATACGTTTTGCTGCATCTTCTTCTGCCTGAGCGTATAGAGCTTCAGCAGCTTCAGGATTTGTTTTAAGCAATGACTTATAACGTCCTTCAGATCTGATGAAGTCCTGATAGCTTCCTTTCGGATCTTTAGCATCCCATGTGAACGGTGTATCAGGATTTGCAGGATTGTATCTGTATAACGGGAAGTATCCTGCTTCAACAGCACGTTTTTGTTCAGTCTGAGTTTTGCTCATGTCGATACCATGGGCGATACAAGGAGCATAAGCAAAGATGATAGAAGGTCCTTTATAGCTTTCAGCTTCTTTGAATGCTTTAAGAGTTTGAGCTCTGTCAGCACCTAAGGCAACTGATGCTACATATACATAACCGTAAGACATACTCATCAAGCCCATGTTTTTCTTATATGTTCTCTTACCGCCTGTTGCAAATTTTGCAACTGC
>CALVCJ010000108.1 GCA_944326015.1 Candidatus Gastranaerophilales bacterium | reverse complement strand
TAATTTGTAATATCAACGGCATTGTTTATTGCACGAACCCCTGATGCAATAAGTCTTTTTTGCATCCAGTCAGGGGAAGGTTTAATTTTTATATTCTTTAAAATGCCGAGAGAATAGTATTTGCACACATCGTTATCAATAATTTCAACTTTAAATTCATCAGTTGACAAATTTCTTGTACATTCAAGAGGTGAAAATTTTAAAGGTTTATCGAAAATTGCACTCAATTCTCTTGCAATTCCAATAACGGACATTTGATCTCCTCTGTTTGCCGTGGGTGCGACATCAAGAATATAATCTTTATCAAAGCCGAGAACTTTTTCAACATCTTCTCCGATTTTTACATCCGGGAAAATCCTGTTCAAAATGAGTATGCCGTCTTCTTCCTGATATCCGCGTTCAGAAACACCGAGTTCATCATCAGAACAGAGCATCCCCTGAGATTCCACTCCTCTGATAACAGCAGGTGTTAAAGTAAACATTTCACCTGTTTTCCTGTCAAGAACTTTAGAACCAACTGAAGCATAAGGAACAATCTGACCTTCTTTGATATTTTGCGCTCCGCAAACAACGGTTTTCAAACCTTCGCCTGTATTTACAGTTACAAGATGAAGGTGGTCGGAATTCGGGTGATTGTCTATTTTTTCAATTTTAACAGTTTTTATATTTGTAAATTGAGGTTTTACCTCTTCTACTGCTTCAACTTCCAAACCGCTCATAGTAAGTTCATGGGCAATCTGTTCAACTTCTATATCCGATAAATCAACAAATTCGTTTAACCAGTTTAATGATACCTGCATTTCTTTAATTCCCTCTCATTTTAATATTTTATACTTGAATAATACAACAAACCTGAATGAATTACAAACCTTTATTTATGTTATAATTCGGTTATGAAGAGAGCAGTAGTATTTGCACATTATGATAAAGATTCAATAATTGACGATTATGTCATCTACTATTTAAAAGAGTTAAAAAAAATAGCGGACACAATAGTTTTTGTCTCCTGCTGTAATCTCGCCGCTACAGAGATTGAAAAACTAAACGGTATTGCTTCAAACGTTATCTCTGAAGAACACAATGAATACGATTTTGGCTCTTATAAAAGAGGTTTTTTATACATTAAAGATAAATTAAACGAATACGATGAGCTGATTTTTGCGAATGACAGCTGTTTCGGGCCTTTTTACCCGCTTGCAAAAATTTTTTCAAAAATGGAAAACGAACATTGTGATTTCTGGGGAATTACTAAAAACAATTTTGGATACAAAAAAAGCACCAAACATATTTTTACAAAACGCCCGCACATTCAGAGTTATTTTATTGTCTTCAAAAAAAATATATTCACAAATAATATATTTGCAGACTTTATGCAATCAATCAAACATGAAGAAGATAAAAAACAAATTGTCTCAAGTTATGAAATAGGTTTGAGTGAACTTTTAATAAACAACGGATATACATACGGAGCTTACATCAACGCATATTCAAGGATTAATAATGTAACAATTCTTAAATGGCGGCAAATTATTGAAAAATATGATATGCCGTTTATCAAATGTTCTCTGCCTCGCCTTGTAAACAAAAATACAACGACAGTAGAAGGTTATCAGGATATAATAAAAAGCATATCAGACTATCCTGTGGAATTGATAGAAAAAAACGTTGACAGAACGCGCATTGCAAATTACGGGAAACACACAAGCCCGTTATGGTTTAAGCGTATATTTTATAATTTTCTATCCGAGCTGCCTTTCAGTTTACGCAAAATAGTAGAAATTTTAGTTAAAAGATGCGCCCCATTTTTTAGAGATTAAGCCCTTAACTCTTTTTTTTATCTGCTGCAAATACCATATGAATTGAGCGCCAGCTATAAATATTAATATAAACGGATCTTTATATTTTTTTGACATTGCAATATATATTTTTATCTGCAATTGTTTTGGAGAATTATGCTTAGACTTGTAAATGTAGCTGTCAGTATGCAAACGCCATCCAGTCAAAAGTTCCGGAATATAATAGAATTTCCCTAAATATGCCATCTGAACCCATAACCACCAATCCAAAAGACAGTCCATAGGCGGATTAAAACTCATTTTCATTAAATCTTTACGCTTTGCCATAACTGAAGAAAATGTAAAAATTTTATTGCTTAAATAAAAGTTATAAAACATTTTGTTTGGATAAGTTTTTCTTCTAAGAACAGCTCTTGTTTTACCTAATGCAATATTAAAATCTCGAACTTTATTTTCATCACCGAAAAATTCACAGTCGTTAAAAATCAAATTTATATCAGTGTATTTTTTAGCGATTTCAACTTTTTTTTCGATATTGTCAGGCATTAAAATATCATCGCTTTCTAAAAATACAATCCAGTCTCCCGCTGCATTTTCAATCCCGCGTTTAACCGTTTCTTTAAGCCCCAGATTTTTTTCGTTTACAAATAATTTTATTCTATCATCCTTGAAAGATTTTATAACTTCAACAGAGTTATCCGTTGAACAATCGTCAACAATTATAAGCTCCCAGTCCTGATAAGTCTGGTCTAAAACGGATTGTACAGCCTCTTTTATGTAATCATGATAATTGTAACTTGCCGTAACAACAGAAATTTTCATAACATAAATATTATAGTATAAATATTATAGAATATAAAATTT
>CALVCJ010000107.1 GCA_944326015.1 Candidatus Gastranaerophilales bacterium | reverse complement strand
CGGTGAAGCATTACGGGTGTTTTCATTTGTCCGTCTTTGTCCTGATATTTGATTTCAAATCTTTCAGGGAGGTTAAAATCGAGCTGAATAGTTGCACACTGCCATGTTCTGCCCAGTGCATCTTTAACTTTAAAGTCGATTTTAGGTCCGTAAAATGCTCCGTCACCTTCGTTAATATCGTATTTCATTCCTCGTCTGTCCATTGCTTCTTTTAAGCCGGCTTCTGCTCTGTTCCAGTTTTCAATTTCTCCTACATAACTTTCGGGACGTGTTGAAAGTTCAACTTCAAAAGACATATTGAATATTTTCATTGTATCTGCAACAAAGTCGATTATTTCGTTGATTTCGTCAACAAGCTGTTCGGGGGTGCAGAAAATATGTGCATCATCCTGTGTAAATCCTTGAACACGTGTTAAACCTGAAAGTGCTCCAGATTTTTCTTTTCTGTAAACTGTTCCAAGTTCTGCCATTCTTAATGGCAATGAACGGTATGAATGTCTATTTGCCTGATAAATCAGGATATGAAAAGGACAGTTCATCGGTTTTAAAATAAACTGCTCGTCGCTGTCTTCGTCTTTTTGAATAAAGAACATGTTTTCTCTGTAATGATCTGCGTGACCTGAAATTTCCCATAGCTTTGATTTTGCGATGTGAGGGGTGTTAACAATTACATAACCGCGTTTTCTGTGTTCTGTTCTCCAGTAATTTTCTATTTCTTCTCTTACTATTGCTAAATTCGGGTGCCATAGAACAAGCCCTCCGCCGAGTTCATCTCTTGTAGAAAATAAATCAAGCTTTGCGCCGAGTTTTCTATGATCGCGTTTTTCAGCTTCTTCAAGGAAATGAAGATAATCAGCTAGATCTTCTTTTGTCCAGAATGCTGTTGCGTAAATTCTCTGGAGCATTTTATTTTTTGCATTTCCTCTCCAGTATGCGCCAGCAACTTTTAGGAGTTTAAATGAATTTGCTTTAATATATGAAGTATTTGGGAGGTGAGGCCCTGCACAAAGATCGTTGAATAAAACATTGCCGTCTTTGTCTTTAGTTAAGTACAAAGTCGGATTGTCATTTTTGTGTTCTTCAAGGAGTTCTGCTTTGTAAATCTCGCCTTCAGCCTTAAATTCCGCAATTTGTTTTTCGACATCAGGTATTATGTATTTTTCAAATGAAAGATTTTGTTTAACAATATTTTTCATTTCTTCTTCAATTTTTGTTAAATCTTCTTGAGTGAAGGCATGACCGTCCGTTAAATCAAAATCGTAATAGAAACCGTTTTCAATAGCAGGTCCGATAGCCAACTTTGCTGACGGAAACAGCTTTTGAACGGCTTGAGCCATAACGTGTGATGTTGAGTGTCTTAAAACACTTAAAGTTTCGTTGTTCTTTTCCATTTTTTATCCTTTTCTATCCTTTTACAGGCAAATATTCTATACATAACAACACTTATATATACATTTGCCCCCCGGGGCGGATCCCCCTAACTAACTACAAGTATAGCATAGCACTGAAAATTTGTCATTACAAGATAAATTTCGTGAATAATTAAAAACTTATTCTTCTGGGGTAATTTTGAGGAATTTTCCATCCGTTTTTGAAAATTATTGCCGTACAATAATGTCCTTCGCCGTTCTTGTCACAACTATATCGTTTCCCTGAATATAATGAATTTATATCACCATCCCAATCATATAAATATGGCTCCATCCCTTTATTGTAAAGATATTTCCAAGTTTCACCGGCATCATCAGGTTTAAAATTAAAAACGAACTCGCATTTTCCACTTCTTATATTTTTTGTATTTAATAGACATTTTTCGGGATTTTTGGGATAAAAATATATATCTCTGTTATGCGTTGCGGCAAAAGAAAAAGCTGATCCATCTGCCAAATAATATAGCATTAAGATTTCATTATTTGTTGTTACTTCTTTTGTAGAAACAATTGTAATATACGGAGCTAAATATTTTTGAAAATTAGCA
The DNA here is from genome assembly GCA_944326015.1 of Candidatus Gastranaerophilales bacterium. Taxonomy (GTDB): domain Bacteria; phylum Cyanobacteriota; class Vampirovibrionia; order Gastranaerophilales; family Gastranaerophilaceae; genus Stercorousia. The sequence goes on along the minus strand of CALVCJ010000107.1, from coordinate 690 downwards.
GCACTTAAATCATTTTGGTTTACAAAACTATCACCATCCTCTTTATTAGACAAAAAATAATTCCAGTATTGCGGTTCTCCGTTGTCATTAATAGATCTTAAAATAGCCTGATTCATGGTAGAATAGAATTTTTTAAGTCTTGTTTCGACCACACTGTTTCTGTAATCAGTAATCAAAGCCGGCAAAGTCATAGCCGCAACAACCCCTATAATTCCGAGTGTGATTAGAACCTCCGCCAATGTAAATGCAGCTTTATGAATATTGTTAAAGTGGTCTACGTGCTGGTTATGAGAAGAGCGGAAGTTCATATGGGCCGATGTCAGGCTATAATGGCTGCCGGAAGTCAAGAATCCCTGAGGGCAAGCTGTTATCGGAGCTTCGCACGAAAGTAACTTATTTGCGATCTCTGGCCTTAAACAGCCAGACTTCTTGCCCTCCGTAGGCTTTAATTGCCAGCCTTCTAATTTTTGAATAACGCGCTCCCGAACCAGGTTCAGAATGACACTTCTATTATTTATACAATTAATATAACCAAAATAAAACTTAATACCTGAAAAAGCCCTAATGTGGCGGGTTAAGCGGCTATCTTTTCGGGGGGGGGGCAGTTCAAAGCTTCTCTATACAACATTTTTCATCCTCCTAAATATTCTTTACGTTTTCATTATTTACGATTTTTGGATATTTGTCAAG
>CALVCJ010000106.1 GCA_944326015.1 Candidatus Gastranaerophilales bacterium | reverse complement strand
CCGGTAGCTGTGTTCCAAGCGGATAAGTGCTGAAAGCATATAAGTACGAAGCCCACCGTAAGATGAGATCTCTCATGACACAAGTCAGTAAGTCCCCGTGCAGATTACACGGTTGATAGGTCAGAGATGTAAGAATGGCAACATTTTCAGTCGACTGATACTAATAGGACGAGGGCTTTTCCTAAAAAGCGTTAGTCGGTGTTCACAGTGTTGGCTTTGCCTAGGCAATGACAGGCAGGTGAACACAAACGTTAGCGACGTAAGAGTTTATGTAATAAACTCCGCAGAGCAATAAAACGCAAGAAAAGTTAAGCGATGATTACAAGTTTATAATCCTTATGCAGCTTTCAGGGTACAGTGAGTACTATTTAAAAGACTTGCTGGTGACCAAGAGTGAGGAAAACACCCGTTCCCATCCCGAACACGGTCGTAAAGATTCACTTCGGTGACAATACTTGGCGGGCCACCGCCTGGGAAGATAACTCGTTGCCAGCGCCTAATTTAAAAAAAGAGATTCTGTTCAAAATTTCCAGTTTCTCTTTTTTTTTATGCTTTTTTATAATAAAAGGGAGCCTTTTTACTGGCTCCGTTGGAATTAAGAATAGCTGGAAGTATGAAAAAGATTTATATTATTATTTAATCTAAAGCTTACTTTTATTGCAATTAGTCTATTGGGTAATATTTTTCGCTGATATTTGCTCATTGACTTATGATTTTAAATATGTTACTAATAATTAGTTATATAAATGTAGGTAACATTGAGTGATAAAGTTTTTTTGCAGTGTCAATATGTGTTGGATTTTGAGTTGTGTGTTGGCGAAATATTGGGCGTACAAAATTGTGATAAATAAAGATATCTGTAAACAAAACAGATGCTTCTGCAATGATATTCATAAAATATACAATGTAAAAGTTGACTTTGCTAGATAAATTATTATTAAAGAAGTATGACTATATTGGAGTTTTTAAAACTGAAAAAAAAATGTACACATCCAAAAGTTCGTCCTGATGTGGATTTAGCATATTGTCCGGATTGCGGAGTATTAATCAAAAATCAATGGTATCTTGTACGCTGTTCTTGCTGTGGTGTTAAACTAAAAGCAGTAATAAAAAATGATGGAATTGTATCAGAGTCACATTTTTGCCATAACTGTGGGTGTAGAGACTTTGTTGTAGAAAAAATTAATAAAATTAGTTTCATTGATATAAGTTATGCTGTTTTACTAAAAACTGTAGTGAAAAGTATAAGTAATAGGTTTACGCAGAGCTGGGTTGATAATGATTTCAGAACATCAAATTACAGACCGCTACTGCTGCAGCGAACCCTATGAAATCCGCAAGAAGGCCAACTAAAAGTGCATAACGCAGTTTACTTATTTTCACAGATCCGAAATAAACAGCCAGAACATAAAAAGTTGTTTCGCTTGAACCTACCATTATAGCAGCAAGTTTTGTTGCATAAGCATCAGGACCTAGATTATGAGCAATATCAGAAAAAACACCGAGCGCGGCAGATCCTGACAGAGGTCTCACCAGCATAACGGGAATTGTGTCAGCAGGTATATTAAAATGCGAAAGTACAGGTGAGCATAAATTACTAATCATGTCAATAATTCCTGATGCTTTAAACATTGAAATTCCGACAATTATTGCAACAAGGTAGGGAATTATGTTTACAGCGATTTTAAAGCCGTCTTTTGCTCCGTCAGTGAAGGTTTCATACAGCGGAACTTTTTTTATAAGCCCCATTGTTAAAATTAAAATCAATATTGCGGGTAAAGCCCATAAAGATATTATTTGCATGAATTTTTGAAACATGAAACCTTCTCCCGCATTTCTATAACTGGCATGCTCCTTAAGAACCGCTCCTTCTCTCTTTGAGAGAGAAAATTTTGTCTATTAATTAACATTATCATTCTTCTCCTCAAAACTCGGTAAATGTTCCTTTTCCAGTATTGCAGGTTCATGCTGCGGCTGCCAGAATTTTTGAAAGATTTTTGCGAGTATAATTGCACTTATAAAAGCGATACTTGTTACAAGAAGTGTTGGAGCAATAATTTCTGTCGGGTTTTTATAGCCGATACTTATTAAAACTGCTATGACTGTTGCGGGAATTAGCTGAAATCCTGCGGTATTCATAGCAAGAAACATACACATAGCGTTTGATGCTGAATTTTGGTCTTTGTTATGTTTTTGCAATTCTTCCATTGCTTTTATCCCAATAGGAGTTGCTGCATTTGTAAGACCGAAAGCGTTGGCTGTAAAACTCATTGCGATATCGCCGATTGCAGGTGAATTTTCAGGGATTTCGTTAAATAATTTTTTTGTAATTGGCTTAATGATTTGGGCTATAAATGTTATAAGCCCGCATTTATCAGCAATTTTCATCATTCCAAGCCAGAATGCCATTATCCCGATAAGAGAAAATGCAACTTTTACTGATAATTCTGCACCTGAAAGTATTGAATTAACAACTGCATCTAATTTTCCGTTAATTGCGCCTGCAATTATTGAAACAACAATTAAAAAATAGAAAATGTAATTCATAAATGTATTAAATCATTAATATAAACGCAGGTCAATTTTTTTAATCGGGGACTTATATTGCAGTTTACACTAAAAATACCTAAAACCGCCATGCTGAACTTGTTTCAGCAGCTCTCAATAGTTAGCCCCTCAATTCATTTCAGTGATGACATTTAAGATGGTTGTTTGGTGAGTAAATAGCAATATAAACCTCTTAAAATCTGAACGGATAATCTTTAGGAATCTTCCATCCGTTGTGCTGGATTACTGCAGCACAATACATTCTATTTG
>CALVCJ010000105.1 GCA_944326015.1 Candidatus Gastranaerophilales bacterium | reverse complement strand
CCTGTTTATCCATAACCCTTTTTCTTATAGTATAAAAGTTTTTAATTTTTTTCAATTAATTATAAAGAAAATTGAAAGAAATTTCTAAGCAGATGTAAATGGCTTTGGAGTATGCGGAAAATTTTATGCAGGAATGTATTTTTATTAATGTAGAATTATTATTCACAGCTTGACTAAATATTGTTAACTGTTTTCTAATTTCAATTCTTTCTTCCATATGATATAAAAATAAATAGATAGTATAAAATATGCTCCCCACATTAAAACTGTTGAATATGCTTTTGTGCCGTTGGTTATAAGGTTAAGCCACATCACAAACGAAAGTCCGTTCACTATCATCCAGATTATCCACTGTTCAATTGCCCGTTTTACGGTTAAAAACATTCCGATAATTGACAGAAAAGTAGTAATTCCGTCTATTATCGGACTTTTATCGTTGAAATAATAGAGAAGCCCTATTGTTAATATACTGCCTGTAATTACTGATATTATAAGTTTTAACCTGTTTTTAAAGCGGAGTTGTACTTTGGTAATTTCTTGAGAGTTTTTTTTGAGATGTTGTTTCCATTTAAATATTCCAATGGTCTGCATAGGTATGTAATAGCAAAGATAAAGCATCATGTTTCCCCATAATGCGTTTTTAAATGAAAGCAAAACATAACATACAGATCCCAAAAGTCCGAAAAAATAACATGAAATTTTGCCTTTACCTGCGATAATTGTGTATAAAATCCCGCATACTGCATTGATTACAGCAAGCTTGCTGTCATTTAAAATTACCGTGTTAACAACAATCAAAATAAAAATAATTCCCAATCCGGCAAATTCAAACTTGTTCCAACCTTTTAATTCTTTTTTTACAAAGTCTGTGATTTTCATTATGAGCATTGTATAATGAATTTAGATGAAAGTACAGGCGATTTGTAAGAGTTCAATATTAAAAAAAGGATTGGAGTTTGCTGCGGATAACAGTTTGTTATTCGGAGCAACGACTTCTTTTGTTCTTTCTACATTCGTACGTTCGCCAATAATTCTTCTAACTCCTGATACGGATATGGAAAATAAAAAATATGCCTGTGCAAAATCACTGGCTTCCGGTGCGGTTAATTATTTAACAGTACTTGGTGTTTCGCTTCCGTTTTCCGGGGCAATAAAACGTATTGACAAAAAACCGTCTAAATATTTAAAAAAAGAGACAATTAATTTTTTAAGATCCGGTGAAAAATGTCTCTCAAAATCAAGACGTTATTCTTTTGCAACACAATTGTTTAAACTCGGACTCGGTTTTATGCTTGCTGCACCAAAATCTTTTTTAACCTGTTCGTTTATCCCAGAGATTATGCATAAAATTTTTCCGGAAAAAGAAAAGAAAACACAGTTATCATTTACAGGGAAGGCCGATGATGGAATTTCGTATCTGTCAAAAGGCATAGGAAGATTAATTGATTCTGTATTTGTAAGGAAGATGACTGACAAATTTCACAATACAAATTTTGAACATCACATGATGTCAATAACAGATATTTTTGCTACATTAACATTTATGTTTCAAACTTTAAAAAGCAAAAGAATTGAAGCAACGAGAAAAGAACCTTTGATGTATAATGCAGCGTTATCTACAGGTTTTTGCTTAGCAGGAAGTTATTTTTTGAGTAAAATATTAGCTAAACCAACGGAAAAATTTGCCGAAAAATTTGCTATTATAAACATAAATTCACCGAAACTTGAAAAATATCTTGAAGGTATAAAAGTTGTGAAGCCTACATTAATTCTCGGAGGAATTTATTATATTATAATTCCTCTTATATCTACTTATTTGGCAGACAGAGCCGCAAAACATTCTGCAAAAATGATATAAACGCACGTTTTGACTTGCTCAGTCTATGTGTTTAATGCTGTAGGGGGTTTCATATTTAAGCGGAATTTGTTTTATACTGTCAATTTCCTTCTGGATTTTTTCGACAAATTTTTTGCTGTTAATACTTGCCGGACGTTTTATTAAAGTCCATAATTGTCCGCCCGTTAATTTTTTACCGTTTAAATGATATTCGTCTATTCTGAATTGCAGATAAGCTTCAGCGTATTTTAATTGTTCTTCACGTGAGAGATTAATGTATTTTTCCATTGTTATATTTTTGTCTAGTTTACAATTTTCTTTATCTTTTTTAAAGGCATGGTCAACAGCATTTTTTAAGGCAATATTATCCATCTGGATAAGCCCGTGATATTTGCCCCCGTTGGCTTTTGGGTTAAAGCTGGATTCCCCGAACATCAAAGCTGCAAAATCTTCAGGATTACAGTTTATCCTTTTGGAAATTTCTGTAATTTCGTCAAAAAATTTTTGAGAGAGATGTGGTACAACATTAGACCAAAAATCATGAAGCTCTTTGCTTGGATTTCTTTTTTCTTTTATTTTCAACTCTTTATTAAAAATGTCCGTTTTGGGTCGGAAAACCGGTAATTCAAATTTAATCCCGTATGCTTCCGGCGGCTTAGGGTTCCCAATGCCGGTAATTTTACCTTCATTACTCATTATTTCACCTTTCTTACATTTATTATATTAATTTTTACGGGCGAAAGTGTATTAAACTTTAATAATTATTAACAATTATTAAATTATGTAGTGGTCAGGGCATAAGCTTGTTTTCCAGTAAAATTCGACCAACAGTTGTGCTCGAGCTTTTGAGTCATAAAAAATACTTATGGAGGTTTTAATAAAAATCTTATTCTAATTCTATAACATATTATTAAATAAAGCTAACCTTTTGTATATTAAACTGCATATCATAAAGGGTTTTGTATTTTCCGTTAGTGATTGACATAAGCTCATTATGATTTCCGAGTTCT
>CALVCJ010000104.1 GCA_944326015.1 Candidatus Gastranaerophilales bacterium | reverse complement strand
TGGGCACAGACTGTTGATTTGCTTCTTGAAAAAGGAAAACATGTTATCTTAGCCGGAGGCCCCGATGACAAGGAAGTGATAGAAACAATCAGGCAAAAAAGTAAATTTTTACCCTCACCCGAATTTGTAAATTCGCAAGACAATGAGCCCTGCTCATTAACAAATTCTTCCCTCTCCCAAAACGGGCGAGGGTATATAGACGACTGTTACGGCAAAACAAAAAGTTTGAAAGATCTGGCGGTTCTTATCGGGAAAGCTGAAAAATTTATATGTTCAGACTCTGCACCTTTGCATGTTGCAGTTGCTATGGGAACAAAAACCTATGTAATTTTCGGACCGACAGATGATAAAAAATTAATTCCGCAATCTGAAAATGTTATCCCGATTAAAGCAAATGACAATTGCCCGATTAAGCCATGTCTGTGGGAACACAGACAAACAACATGCGAAAATCTTGACTGCTTAAAAATTACGGCACAGGATATTGTTCGGAAAGTTCTTTAATTTTAAATTCCGACACTTAAACCCGCACAAATATTTATTGACTGCCCCGTAATACCTTTTGCATCTTCCGAAATTAAGTATTTACAAAATTTTGCAACCTCTTGGGGTTTTACAAATCTTTTTTGCGGAATTGTCTCCATTATTTCTTCTTTTGAAAACTCGCTTTCCTCAATAGAATTCATTCCGAGCTCTGTTTCAACCCAGCCGGGGTTTATTGTGTTTACGGTTATATCAAATTCCGCAAGCTCAAGTGCCAGAGCTTTAGTCAATCCTATAAGTCCTGATTTCGATGATGAATAAATGCTTGCATAAGCTTCTCCCATTACACCCGAAATTGATCCGATATTTATTATTCTTCCCCATCTTTGCCCCTTCATGTGAGGAATTGCTTTTGATATAAGATAAGCCGGAGCAATTAAATTTGTTTGATAAAGCCTTTGAATATCAGCTATATTCATAGTTTCAAGCCCTGCATAAATATATTCTCCGGCATTATTGATTAACACGTCTATATTTTTTTCTTCAATAAATTTTGCAAGTATATTTATATCTTTTGATAAATCGCATACACAAAACCCTTTAGCATTACAAGCAGTGAGCGCCTGTTCATCCCTGCCTGTAACAAATACCTCGCCGACAGATTGAAGCTCTCCGGCTATTGCATTGCCTATTCCTTTTGAAGCACCTGTAACTAATATATTCAAAATTTATACTCCTTTAAAAAATTTCGGACAATGTATGATGCCATAAATATTCCTGCACAGCTTGCCACAAACGGAGTTGATGACGGAGTAATCTTTGTAAATTCAATAGTATCACCGCTTTTTGTTATTATTTTTTCATTAGACGAAATCTTTTCTTGCACAAAAGGTTTTTCTCTGCTTGCAACAACTGTAACCCCTTTTTCAATCCCGCATTTTTTCAACTGATAAATTATATTTGAGACAAACGGCGCATTTTTGTTTTCAATTTCAGAAATATCACAGATATATAACTGCGTCGGATCAATTCTGTTTCCTGCGCCCATCGAGCTTATAACCGGAATATTTGAGTTTACACAGGTTTCGAGCAATTCAATTTTTGAACGCATCGTATCTATTGCGTCGGCAACAAAATCAACGCTTGAAAAGTCAATATTGCCAGTATAAAAATCATCAATAACATTCAATTTGATATCAGGATTTATATCTTTCACCCTCTGCTCAAAAAGATAAGTTTTTTTTTGTCCTACAGTTGAATGCAATGCAAAAAGCTGGCGGTTTATATTAGTTAAAGACACAGTATCAAAGTCAACAAGCGTCAATTCGCCTACACCTGCTCTTGCAAGAGCTTCGGCACAAAATCCGCCCACCCCGCCAAGACCCAAAACGGCAACATGCTTCTGAGAAAGAAGTTTTTGATTATCTTCTCCCCAAAAAAGTTCATTGCGTGAAAAGTATCCTTCACTCTTCACTCCTTCACTCCTTCACTACTTAATAATTCCGAAGCCTAAAAGGAATGTGCAAACTAAAAATACAGCCGAAACTATTCCTGTCAGCTTATTTAATCCTTTTTCTGCGCTTTTTTGCGATGCAAATACATGAGACGCGCCGCCCATACCCGCAATTCCATCGCCTTTCGGTGAGTGTAATAAAATCAATACTATTAACAGTAAAGCTGAAATTATTTGTACAGCCCAGACTATATTAACTAACATTTATTTTTTCTCCTTGTTTTTTGAAATAAAGTGAGCTCTTTTAGAGTTCAGCTTAATATTTTCGAAAGTATAAAGCCTTGCAGGACGTTTTGATGAAGATTTAGTATACTCATTGAGTTCAATCAATCCTTCGGTTGCAAGTGCTTTTTTCCGGAAATTACGCTTATCAAGTTTTTTACCCATAATCAATTCATAAGCTTTTTGCATTTCAGTTAGAGTAAATTTTTCATTCAAAAGCTGATAAGCTACAGGGCAAAGTTCTAATCTTTCACGGGTTCTTTTCAGAGAATATTCAATAATTTCCTTGTGGTCAAAAGCCAGAGGCGGAAGATCAGAAATCTTATGCCAGCCCAATTCCGGTGTAGGCACGATATTTATATCTTCGGCTCTCACAAGCGCAAAATATGCACAGGTTATAACTCTGGCATTGGGGTGTCTCAAAGGATCACCAAATGTATATAACTGTTCAAGATAAACGTTATCAATATTTGTACGTTCTTTTAACACTCTTAATGCAGCCTGATCAAGATTTTCAGATAATCTTACATACCCTCCGGGGATAGCCCATTTATCTTTAAATGGTTCATTAAGACGTTTGACCAGCAAAACCTGCAAGGCATCATTTTTCATCGTTACTATTACAACGTCTACGGTAATTTCGTGTGTCTTGGTTTCGTTAAAAATCATAAATTCTCTGTCCCTAAGATTAATAATATAATAAAAATAAAATTTTACATTAGTTAATAGTTATTTTTTATTAACAATTTTTAACATGAATT
>CALVCJ010000103.1 GCA_944326015.1 Candidatus Gastranaerophilales bacterium | reverse complement strand
GTTTATACTTATATGCTTACTATTTGTCAAATAAATACGACAAGGAGTTTGAGAAAAATTCTAACATTTATTTAAAATTTTTTATCTAACTGTCCCAAAATTCCGAAACTGGTTGTCAAATATTCCGAAACTGGTTGTTCTTTTACAACCAATGTATTAAACCAGACATTTCAATCCTGTACGGTTAAAATGATTTTACCCCGTAAAGTGGCTTTGTGCTTAGGTTTTAACCTGCCGGAAGTGTCCGAAAAGACATTTGGATTTTTAGTCGGAAATTTTTCTTTAAGGTTGTAAAATAACATATAAAATGAATAAAACTATACAGGTCGGAATTTCAGGCAGGATAACTCGGAAGCAGAAATTATATATGTTTGAATTTTTTCGGAACTTATATCTGCGGAACTTTTATACCTCAAATTCAATAAAATCGTTAAGTATAAAAATTGGCAAAATCTAATACAGTCAACAATTACACCGCAATTTCAAAAATAACATCAAATTTGAGAATTTATCATAAAAAATATCAATTTTACAAATCTGCGGAACCAATTTTGCTGAACTTGCGGAACTAAAACTAAAATCAAAACACAATAATATTTGTATTTCTTATATTTTTTTATTGTTAAACTGTTGATAATTTTTCTCAAAACTTATGAGAGTCAACACAGGCACTCTGCCGAACAAAAGTTGACTAAATGTCAAGTTTTATGAATGGTAAACGTCCGACCTGCACCTTACGCGTTACTTCCTCTCAAAAACGATACTCAATCGTTTTTTCGGCAGAGTGCTTCACCCTACCGAAAATCCGCTAGCCGGAAAATTTTTCTTTTCCGGTCGGAAGAATTTTCATCAGTTTGTAGAAATCATTATGTATAATTTTTATGATAGTATAGATATATGGAAAAAATTTATAGTTTATTAAATAAATACGTACAATCAATTAATGAATGTAATCTAGAATTAGCAAGAGAAATATGGGATAGTGAAGATTCAGTCTCTTTTATTCATCCGCTTGGCTATGAACATTCTTTTGAGGAAATTAAAGAACATTTTTATCTTGGCACGATGGATAAATTATTTGCAAAGAGAGATTTAAATATAAAAAATATTTCTGCAAAATTTTATGACAAAGCTGCTTTTTTAGAATTTAGCTGGGATTTTTATGCAACTAAAAAAGAAAACGGAGAAAAAATCCATACTCAGGGACGTGAAACACAGCTTCTTGTTTTACGTAACAATGAATGGAAAATTAGCAATATTCATTATTCGCAAGAACAAAATACATAAAAAGAAAAAGGAATCAATTTTATGAAAAGTAAATTATACCTGTTTGGATTAATTCTTATAATTTTTTGCGTTTTTATTAATTTTAAAGTGTATGCAAATAATCTGACAAATTTTGTTTTAATTCCATCAAACGGAACTATCCACAGTTTTTATATCGCGAAATATCCTGTTACAAATTACGAATACAAAAAATTTATTGATGAAACAAATACAAAAGCTCCAAAATACTGGAATAACGGAACATATCCAAACGGAAAAGAAAACCATCCTGTTATTTATGTTTCCTATAACAATGCTCTTGATTACTGCAAATGGCTCGAAAAGAAATACCCAAAATATTCCTTCAGACTTCCAACGATTAAAGAATGGGAATATGCTGCAAGCGGAGGTAAAAATTATGTTTTTCCATGGGGAAATACCACAAACATTAATAATTTTAACTACAACAGGCTTGTTGCATCCGTGTATTTGAAACAAAATCCGACAGTTACCTATAATAACACGAAATCAGCAAAATACGGTCAAAGATTACCGCTAAATCAAGTTATTACTCTTAATTCAAACGGCGGTGTATCAGGCTGGATAAATCATAAAAATTATACAGGTTTTGTTTATACTGATTTGTTTAGAAAAATTATGAACAACGGCGGATATACAACCCCGGTTAATCAATATCCAAGCGGCAAAAGTCCGTTTGGTGTTTATGATATGTCAGGTAATGTCTGGGAGTGGACAAGTTCTCAAATTGTTGCGACAAATGGAGCTGAGCGTGGTCAAAGAGTTTATGCAATAAAAGGCGGCTCCTGGTATTCCAATATGAATTCCTGCAAAATAAATATGAGAGGTGAAGGCAGGCGGCCTAATACCGGCTATAATACAGTTGGATTCAGAGTTGTTGCAACAGAAAAATAAAAGGGTGTTTAAACAATCTGTTCAATATAATCAAACCATGTGTTCTTTTACATTAAAAGAAGCACAATGCGAAAAATAAATTAATTATCTGCCAACAAATTTTTTATAATGCTTTGCTTGTTTACATTATCTTTCATAAAAGGAAATGCTTTTTTGAATAACTCGTTCAAATCATTTTCATTCAAATTCAAAGTATACTCAAATTTATTTCTTGATTTTGCAATTTGAGCAGCTGTTGTAAACATATTCAACAATTCTAATGCGTCTTTATCAGTCATTAACTTTTATTTCATCCTTTGCAATTTTGTATATTCTATAAAATAATTCCTGTTTTTCTTTATTAATTATAGCATATTTTTCTTTTTTACCAAAAGAGACAACCACAGGAGCATACTCATATCCATTATAAAACAATGTCCAATCATCTGCTTGAAAACGGTATTCATCCCAAAATTTAACTATACTTTTGTAATACCTGCGAATAATATCTTCTTCCGGAACATCATGCCCACCATTTTTAACACGTGTTTTTACTCTTTTAATACATGTTGTACAGCTTTGCAAGAAAGAATATACTAAAATAATTTTGTAATTTTGAATTCTCGCCCTATCTATTATTCTTGTAATATTATTACCAGAAAGAGTTGATTCTACTGCAAATGACAGGTTCTCTTTAAAAAATTTGGCTAAACGTTTAAAATATTCTTTGCCTGCAGATATAGGAACGCTATTAATTGCATCTGGAGCAATTTCTTTTGCTATATCATCTGCATTAAGAAATACCAAATTCTTTTCTTTCAAAAGAACTTCTGCAAGAGTACTTTTACCACTGCCATTTGCACCTGCTATTATATATAATACTTTATCTTTATAATGCATAATATGATTTTATCATGGAATAAAT
>CALVCJ010000102.1 GCA_944326015.1 Candidatus Gastranaerophilales bacterium | reverse complement strand
AAGATTAATAATATAATAAAAATAAAATTTTACATTAGTTAATAGTTATTTTTTATTAACAATTTTTAACATGAATTATAAATTATAACAATAAATTTAAATCAAAATACTTTATATATATACGGGGAAATAGAAATGTATTTTTGCAACTGGGGATTTAACAATTTTTATATGAATAACTTTATGCCTATGCCATTTTGGGGAGGCTGCGGAGGGTATGCATTTAATACCGGCTTCAAATTAGGAATTTTTAATTCTCTGATAAATTTCATGAACCCGCAAATGAGCTTATTTTCATCCCCTCAAAACTTTGTAATGCCAATGTTTAACCCGTATAATAACATTTTTACAATGCCGGCTTATAATACTCTTGCATATAATTTCAGCCTGCCGTCATTAATATCTCAGATTGAAGTTCTTAATAACTATACGGCTAAACTTTCATCAAATATTAAAGAACACAGATTTAACACACTCGTAAACAAAAAACAAAATCCGGAACCGGAATTAGAAATAACTCCTGCTAAAAAAAACACGGTAAAAACACCTGAAGTCCAAACTCAAACTGTCAATACCAAAAAAGTTCTTCAAAAAACGGAAATAGTTAGTCTTGCATGTGATATAGCCAGAAAATACAATGTAGATGAAAGGCTTATTCTCGCAATGATTGATAAAGAATCAAGATTTAATCCGAATGCGGTATCAAAAGCCGGAGCACAGGGGCTTATGCAGCTTATGCCTGCAACCGCAAAAGGTCTCGGGGTTAAAAATCCTTTAGATCCTGCACAGAATATTGACGGCGGTGTAAGATATATTAAATCGATGCTGGAGAGATATAACGGGAATGTGAAACTTGCTCTTGCTGCTTATAATGCAGGTCCTGGTAATGTTGATAAATATAACGGGATACCTCCGTTTAAAGAAACCCAGAATTATGTAAATGAAATCTACAATAATTACAAAAATTATACAATTGCTTAATTAAACTAAATATTCCATTGATGTTCCTTAATGTTTCATGTATGTTCATGAAATATAATAAGATTTGCGGAAAGGCTTTGAAATGGATAAGGGATACATTGAAAACGGTTTTATAGTTGATGTAAGCAACGCTCACAAGACTTCTGAAATTATTTACGAACTGAGCAGGGTTTTAGATTTACCTGATGCGCAGAGTAAAAAAGTATGTCTGAAACTCGGTTCTGTAGATTTAACAACTACAGAATTGACAAGCATCAAAGCCCTTGTAGAATCAATGAATTCTGAAATTGAATTTATTACAACAACATCTGATTACACGGCAAAATCCGCAGAAGAATTGGAAATTAAAGTTTCCGAACTGGAAAATAAAGTCCCTACACCGGAATTTAATGCTGATCAGGAAAAAGTAAATCAGGAATTGGAAAAAGCCCTAGACAAAATTTTCGGTGATGAAAGCACTGAAATCAAAACTTTCGCGCAGGAAGAAGATTTGAAAAAATTACAAAAAGATGCACCCGCAGCTCCTGTTAAACCGCTTGATGAAATAAGCAGAGAATCTGATGTTTCAAAAAATTTAATGGAAACTATTGATACACAGGCAGTTGAACCTGAAAAAGTCGATATTAAAACAGATAATAATGAAAATACCATAAAAACTTCTGCTGCAATAGAAATACCTGATTTCAACCCCGCAGAAGAATTAAAAGATTTTAACAGCGAACTTGAAAACGCAAACAAAATTGAAGGGGAAGATATTGAAGATATAGACTACAATCTTGATGATTTAAGAAAATCATTGAGAGAAACCGAGAAACTTCCCACATTGTATATCCAAAGGACATTACGTTCGGGGCAGAGTATAACCTCAGACGGAAATATTGTAATTATCGGAGACGCTAATCCCGGCTCTGAAATTATTGCCAGAGGCGACATCACTATCTGGGGAATTTTAGGCGGAATAGCCCATGCCGGTTCTGCCGGAAACAGGTATGCAAAAATCCGCGCCTTAAAAATGAACGCTATCCAGTTAAGAATTGCAGATGTTTTTGCCAGACGTCCGGATAACATCAACATTCCGTATATCCAAAAGACAGACACATTCATACCGGAAGAAGCCTGCATTAGGAAAAAACAAATAATTATACATAAAATACATGAAGCATAAAAGGAGAAATAATGAGCGGTAGAGTTATCGTAATAACATCCGGAAAGGGCGGTGTAGGCAAAACGACTACAAATGCCAATATCGGGACAGCCCTTGCCAAAGCAGGCAAGAAAGTTGTAATGATTGACACCGATCTGGGATTAAGAAATTTAGATTTATTACTTGGCCTTGAAAACAGAATAGTTTATACAATTGTAGATGTTGTTGAAGAACGATGCAAACTTAAACAGGCTTTAGTAAAAGACAAAAAAAATCCAAATCTGTGCCTTCTTGCTGCAGCACAGACACGTGATAAAACAGCTGTAACAGAAGAACAGCTAAAAGATATATGCGACCAATTAAAAAAAGATTTCGATTTTATACTGGTAGATTGTCCGGCAGGGATTGAACAGGGTTTCCAAAATGCAGTTGCAGGAGCCTCAGAAGCAATAGTTGTTACAACCCCAGAAATGTCAGCTGTTCGTGATGCCGATAGAATTATCGGACTTTTGGAAGCAAAAGAAGAAATTAAATCCTATAAATTATTGCTGAATCGTGTTCGCCCAAATCTTATCAAATCAAATGATATGATGAGTGTAGATGACGTTGTTGAAATACTTTCAGCCGATTTAATCGGAATAATTCCTGAAGATACCGGCATTATTACTTCAACCAACAAAGGCGAACCCATTGTTAACGATGAAAAATCGCTTGCCGGCAAAGCTTACAACAATGTTGCAAGAAGAATTATCGGTGAAGATGTTCCTTTTTTAAATCTTGAAGAACCGCAGGGAGTAATGGCAAAAATGAAAAAATTCTTCTCCGGACTTATAGGAAAGGAGAAAGCATAAGATGTTATTAGCAAATTTGTATAACAAAGTCTTAGGTTTTTTCCGCCAGACGGAAAAAGAAGCTGCGGAATCGTCAAAAGATACAGCATGCAATAGGTTGCGCGTTGTTTTAATGCAGGATAGAACCAATTTGACACCCGAGCTTATGGAACGTATGAGGCGTGAACTTGTTGAACTCCTTTCAAAATACGTTGAAATGGACAAAGACGCTCTTGAGCTTAACCTTGAACAAGACGGAGACCAGGTTGCATTAATGCTTTCTATCCCTGTCATCAGAGCAAAAGA
>CALVCJ010000101.1 GCA_944326015.1 Candidatus Gastranaerophilales bacterium | reverse complement strand
GTAAGTATCACAATTTCTGCACAAAACTCATTCAATATGAAGGCTGGAAAATACCCAAAGACTACCCTATAAGATTACAATTTTGAAGATTCAGAAACATCCATATCCAAAACCTCTCCGACAAATCTTGCAGGTTCATCTATTGCATATTCAAGATTCTGTGGTGATTTTATATATCCGTAATCGTACCTGTTACCGCCATGTGTAAAAGATAATATACCGTAATCCAATAATTTTCCCATAGCAGACTGCGAAACCTCTAAAACATCAGCCGCCTTATTAAGCCGAATATCAACCTCTACAGGATTTAAAACCCCAAGCTTTATATGAATATATTTCGTTGTAATTACAATCTTATCTGACGAATATCTTAATAATGGATAAATAACCGGCAGAAGCAGCAAAAAAACAACAAACCAGCTTAGCAAACTATGCGTGTTTAAAAATATTGTCCAGAAATAAACAAAAAATACAGGTGTTATAATTACGGGCCAAAAAAACGCCATCCAGTGCTTTCTAACATCATACAAAACAAGTTCTTCCTCATTATCCGACGGAAGCACATATTCTTCTAAAATCTCATGCTGCTTTTCTGCACCTTCTGCTGGAACAACTGTGGCAAAATCATCCCGTAAATCATAGCCGCAATATCTACAAAAGTTATCGCAATCTTTAATCTGTTTACCGCAATTTGGACAAAACATTCTGTACTCCTTTTGATAGGCCAATTCTAGCATATCATTTGACTTTAGTCAATCAAGGTTATATTATAGACACCGGAGGTTTTTTATGAACAAAACCAGACTCCTGGAACTATATAACAGCAATCTTGACGAACTACTTAATCTATCATCAAAATATATAAAAAATGAAGTAGAATTTTGCTCGCTTATTAACGCACGTAACGGGAAATGTTCTCAAAACTGCAAATACTGTGCACAAAGCTCATATTACAGAACCCATATTGAGTCATATCCGCTTGTTAAACCGGAAAAAGTAAAAAAGGCAGCTCTTGAGGCAAAATCACACAGCGCATCAAGGTTTGCAATCGTAACCTCCGGCAAAACTCCTCATGAAAGCGACTTTGATAAAATTCTTGAACTGATTGAAGAAGTCAATAAAATAGAAGGCTTAAAAAGCTGTGCGTCAATCGGAATCCTAAATGAAAAACAGGCAGAAAAACTTGCAAAAACAGGTTTAAAAAGATTTCACCATAACATAAATACTTCCAAATCTTATTATCCTCAAATTTGTACAACTCACAATTTTGAGGATAGATTAAATACCTGCAGCCTCGTAAAAAAATATGGAATGGAACTATGCTGCGGTGTTATTCTGGGCATGGGAGAAACTGTTGAACAACGGGTTGAAATGGCACTTGAACTAGCAAAAATTGAACCTGATTCAATACCAATAAATATTTTGACACCAATTCCTGAAACTCCGTTTGAAAACTATTACAACAAAATAGATGAAGAAAATATTTTACGAACATTAGCAATATTCAAAATTGTTAACCCTAAATCAATACTTCGTTTTTGCGGTGGCAGAATGAGGCTTTCTGATGAAAGTCAGCGTAAAGCACTAAATAGTTGTGTTGAAGGGATTATGACAGGTAACTATCTCACAACAGCGGGGAAATCACCTCAAGATGATATTAAAACAATCAAAGAACTTGGAAAAACAATTAAAGTATAGAGATCAAAAATACTATATTAGGCGGGTTACATAAGCAAGAAGTTCACATATAAAAAATTAAGTCTGCAAAGTCAGCCAGCAGATCAAAATTTTACAGATTTGATTAATATACGCTTATATGTTAGTATTCATTTACTTTTCCATTCCTTTCTTTCAATACGGCTGTTGTTTTCTTCTATAACATCTTCAAGCCACGCTATAACGTCTTTATTCACATTTTTCATTTCCAAGCGATTGTACTTGCTGCAATCATGGCAATCATTTCCCATTAACATGTTAAATTACTCCACAAAATGTTATAGTTAAATTGTAAATCTTTTTTCGTCGGAAATAATCCCCTTTAGGTATAAGCATAAAATAGGAAAATATGGCGATTTATTATTTTTTGAATTGTTTTATTTAAATTTTCATTTATTTACATTTTGTTTTTGTTTTCCATCCAAGATCAGAACATTTACGGTAATCTAAATTTTCATTATACAACACCCATGCTGTACAACCGTTATATTTTCCGGATTTAAAACAGGTAGTTTCAAAAGACCATGTCGTATCTTCCGGCGTGCCGTATGGAATAATTCCGTATTTAGTTAAAGAAAATTCAAAAATATCGACGCCGTATTGATTAGGACGACGGTTGCCGTTTGTATCAACAATTATCCATGCACAAACAGATGAAAGATGTTTTGTATTTCCTCTATTATTTGTACATTCTCCGTTTAGACCTGCAAATCCTAATGAGGTTCCGTCATTTAGCATAATTTTTCCGATATCTTGTCTATTATCAACTGTGCTGCCGGAAGAAAAACAACCTTTTCCTGCTCCACAATTTTTTATTGTACGCATATATTTGGCAAATAAATTTGCAAGATTGACAGAACTTTTTGTCCCTTCTTCAGTCGGAGTATCCGCATTTCCTCCATTAGCAACAACAATTCCCCAATTTGTCGGGTCTCCATATTCCGCGGTGAGCATAATATACGCCTGTGAAAGTGAAGAATAAACTTTTTTAAGTCTGCTTACGGTCTGCTTGTCATTTGTATTTTGAATAAGAGAAGGCATTGTCATAGCAGCAACAATTCCGATGATACCTAATGTTATTAAGACTTCAGCAAGAGTAAAACTGCGTTTTAGTTTTGAAAATTTCATAAAGTTCATTATAGTCGCCCATATAATATTTAAATTGTTTTATACAATATATTTATTGTTTTTAATAAATAATATATTGTAGAAAACAGTTTGTCAAGCAAATAAAATTCTGTTATGAATAAAAAAGAAATATTAAAAGAATTCGGACGGAATTTAAAAGCTGAAAGGAATCGTGCAGGTTTATCTCAGGAACAGTTAGCCGAAAAAATAGGAGTTTCTTACGGTCAGGTAATAGGAACTATTGAAAGAGGAGAGACAAATACGTCACTCTCTGTAATTATAGCTATAATGAATGCTCTTAATTTGGATTTTGAAGCACTTTTTGACCGAAAAAAATTTTTTTAAATATTTTCAATTTTCTTTATAATTAATTGAAAAAAATTAAAAACTTTTATACTATAAGAAAAAGGGTTATGGATAAACAGG
>CALVCJ010000100.1 GCA_944326015.1 Candidatus Gastranaerophilales bacterium | reverse complement strand
CAAAACCACAAACTTCTAATGATGATGAAGAACCATGCGATACAATAAATGAAATTGAAGCTATGATTAGTGATATTGAAGGGAATATAAAAGAAACTCAAAATCTTTTATCTGAAGTTGAAATAGATGTACAAGACTTAGAAAATGATGTATTAAGAGTACAAAATTTAATACAAGATGCAAACAATATCCTGGAAAATTTAAGTGAAGAATGTGGAAAACATTTGCCGAATTGTGAAAATAATATTGATAGTGATTATGCATATATGTATGCTAAAAGAGCAGAATGGCAAACATTATTGGATTATGTTTTAGGTTTGTTAAACCCTATTAGAGCATTTTTAAATACGCTAAGGATTTTTATATCAAATTATGTAGAACTTTTATATCATGCGTATCATTTGAACGAACATGAAATGGATAAATATTACCACTCAAAAGCTAATTGTGAGGCTGCACAAGAAATGGGTATTATTGGTGAAAAATCTGCAACATTATTGAGTAATTTAAAAGAAAAATATGACCAGTATACATATGTTTATACTCATAAGGCAACTGTTGAAGAAGCAATTGCTGATTCAGAAAGAGATCAAGTTGCAAATAGGTTAGGCAGAGAAAGAGGGCGTAAGTATCCTTACTGTGATTGTTCAATTTTGATGAATGATTTATTGCCTGATTATAAGAAGTAATAATTTCTAAAATAACGGATGAGAAATATAAAGAACAAAATAGACAATAAATATCAAGATGCATATAGATATTACATAAATATTTGTTCGTATAAAGACCGGTAGCCACAGACTTATTAACGTTATTATTGATAAAACTCTAAAGAATATGGTATCCTTAATCAAAAAATATTCTGCATTAGATATTATTGATGTGATAATTAAAGTGAAAAATATTGAAAATATTATATTAATAACTTTGTAAATAACTTTAAAAATTATATTCATATTTATATTATAAAATATAGTCAGTATAATATATTAATAATATATCCATTTTTTATTGTTTTTTGACAGTTTTAATTATTCTATCTGCACCTCAAAAAATCAAAAAGAGAATTTCTATGGAAAAAGTTTAAAAAGTGGCAAAATTTTAGCAAAAAAAATTCTCTATAAAATATCACATGTCAAAAACCGTCCACAGTAGGCGGTTTCTACAATTTATATCTGCACTAATTCTCTATATGCGGACTAAAAAATAGAGTAGCAGGGATTTGTCTTGGTCGCTCGCGTTTTACGGGACTGCGGTCTTTTCACAAGCTTTGCTTGTTCCAAAGAAAGCTCCTGCGTCCTCAGCTTGCTCCCGCTGAACCCAATAAAGAGAGTTCAAATCCAACAGTTACAAAAATTAAAGTCCGCTAACCAAACGGTCATCGGACTTTAATTCGGAGCAGCAGGGATTTGAACCCTGGATGCAGGTTATACCCACATAACACCTTAGCAGGGTGCCGCCTTCAGCCACTCGGCCACTACTCCAATTCTATTTAATTGTTCGTGAAATATTTTCACGACATGTGCATATATTTATAATAACATAAATATTTTTTTTCGTAAATATTTTTCTTGACCGTATTTGTTAATTAAGCTAAAATATTGATAAAGTTATACAGAAAGGCTTATTTATAATGATTGAAATGAAAGTGATGGGTATTGCCCTTGATACCAGAACAGGTTCCCCGATTGTTGTTTTACATGATAAAGAAAACAGAAAGGCTTTGCCTATATGGATAGGTTCAGCAGAAGCAAGCGCAATTATAAGAAAGATCGAAAATCTTAATGTTGCACGTCCGATGACTCATGATTTAATTATTAATATTATTGAAAAAACAGGCTATCATCTTGATAAAATAGAAATTAATGATGTTGAAAAAGATACTTATTATGCTACTTTGTACCTGTCTAATAATGAAGGCAAAGTGCTTGAGATTGATTCAAGACCGTCTGATGCTATAGCTGTTGCAATAAGAGTTGATGCTCCGATTTTTGTTACGGCAAATGTAATTTCAAACGGCTCTGTGTCAACAGATTCTGCTAAAGATGAGGAAGAAGCGCAGGAATTTAAAAAATTCGTTCAAAGTATTAAACCATCGGATTTTGCTAAACTAATGAAAGACAATGAGCACCATGAGAGTGATCAATAATTAATTGTTAAATTTGTAAAGATTTTTCTGAATTTTGAGAAAACTGTTTTTTATATGTTTTATAATAACTAAGGATTAATTATGAACGGAATTGAAGCTATACAACCGAATAATATTTTCAGGGTTAACGCTGTTAATCTTTTTGAAAACAGCCGTCAAAACAGAGCTGTTGCAAATCGTTTTGACAGCGGGTTATTTGTACAGCAAACCAATGAAAATTATAATCTAAATCATCCGAGAGTCAGAGGCAGTGAGACGCAGGCAAAACATTTGGATTTATTAGCTTAATATTTCTTAATAAATATTAATTCTTGAGCAATTTTTCTCCCGCAATTTACTTTATATATATAAGGGAAATTATGGGGTAAAAAATTATGCCAATACAAAAACTTTTTGGGATTAATTCACTACAGGGAACAAAAGCAGTCAGCGGTGTTGAATGTCATGTTAACCATTTTGCAAAAGAAGCGTTTAATTTCGGAACAGCAAACCCGAACAGACCGTATGGTGTTGTTGCTGAAAATGCTTTGGGCGATCCTACTCGTGGTACCAAATTATACTGCTTAGGATAAGAGAAAATTGTTTTTAGTGTTTGTACTGTAAAAAAGATTTGTATTTTTAATTTGCGGTGCGAATGTATAAACTTTTTGAGTTTTTTTGTTGAAACTGCACAAGCCTATAACTTTGTCATCATCTTTAAATAGATTTTTTAAAAATTCCATAATATTGCACGTCCTTTTATTTTTATTGTATAATATTATTAATGATGTTGTGTATAAAGTCAATATAAGGAGAAATATTATGGCAGAAAAAATTACAAAAGACATGAATATTATGGATATTGTTCAACAGTGTCCTGAAAGTATTGAAGTATTTCAAAAATACGGATTAGGCTGTATTGGCTGTGCGGCAGCTCACTTTGAAAATCTTGAAGCAGGCGCTAAAGTTCACGGATTTGACCCTGATGCAATGGTCGCAGATATAAATGCTTTAATTAAAGATTAAATTCTAAAAGAGTCTTTTTAAAGGCTCTTTTTTTGTGATTTATGTTCAATAGTTTGTTTAGCGTAAATTTGTATATAAGCCCCTTATAAACAGTCTTGAAAATCCATGACTAATATGTTATAATCAATATTATTATATAAATAAAATATAAAAAAAGGAAAGGAGTTTGAAATGAAAAATATAAATGGACAAAACGGGGGGGGGCTAGTTCGTGTATTTTCAGGTGGTATTTTGAGAAATTTAAATTTTAATGTTTCGGGTTCTCTTAATATT
>CALVCJ010000099.1 GCA_944326015.1 Candidatus Gastranaerophilales bacterium | reverse complement strand
CATTAAATCTAAAAACCTTTGTTACATCTACATCCTGTCGGGGGGGGGGGCAACTGAAAGCTTCTCTATTCATCATTTTTCATCCTCCTTTTTATTTAATTATAAATTATTTTTCAAAAATTTGCAACTGCTAATTAACGTTTGAGAATTTTTTTTGCAAATGGAAATGATAAGGCAAGAATTCCAAGCCCAAGAGTTACAAAGACGGATTTAGGTGTTTTATGTCTTTCTATTGTATCGGTATTTTTCATTGATATATAAATATCATGATCAAGTTTATTGAATTCGTTTGTTGCCTGAATATGCGAATACAGGACAGGTTTAAAATAGCTGTCGGGAGGAGTCAAAACCCCGACGTTCAAAGGCGCATTTTTCATATTCCGGTTTACACTGACACTATTTCCCATAATTTAATTAAAACAAAAATGCTTAATAAATTGCCATAAATATTTAATTATGTTAAGTATGTCTTGACAAGAAATTATAAAATTTATAAAATGATAATTGTTACTAATTTTGTGAGAGACAATGAATTATTCAAGACAAAGAGAAGTTATACTTGACACATTAAAGTCAAATGTTGTCCATCCTACTGCAGAGTATCTTTACTCTATTTTGAAATCTAAAGAGCCGAATATCAGTCTTGCTACATTATACAGAAATTTAAATCAGCTGGCTGATAATGGGGTTATAAAAAAAATTGATGGATTAGAACCTTCCTCTCACTATGATCATAATACACATGAGCATTATCACTTTATCTGTGAAGAATGCAAAAGAGTATTTGATGTAAGCTGTAATATTGCGCCTGATATTGTTCAAAAAACAGAAGATGAAACCGGTTTTATTGTAAAAAAACATGATATAATATTTAACGGAATATGCAAAGATTGTCTGGAAAAGATAAAAGAGAGTAATTAAAAAAGTAAAGGAGAAATTATTATGGAAAAGTATGTATGCACAGTATGCGGTTATGTATATGATCCGGCAGAAAACGACGGTGTAAAATTTGAAGATTTAGCAGATGATTATGTATGCCCTCTTTGCGGTGTAGGTAAGGATATGTTTGAAAAACAATAACCGCAGAAGTTATTTAGGAAGGTTAATGTAGAAAGGAAGTAATATGCCTGATTTAAAAGGAACAAAAACTGAGAAGAATTTATGGGCTGCTTTTGCAGGTGAGTCACAGGCCAGAAATAAATATACATATTATGCTTCTCAGGCTAAAAAAGATGGTTTTGTGCAGATAAGTAAAATATTTGAAGAAACAGCAAATAATGAAAAGGAACATGCTAAAATTTGGTTCAAAGCACTGCATGGAGAGAAAATACCTGATACTTTAAAAAATCTTGAAGATGCGGCCGACGGTGAACACTATGAATGGACTGATATGTATGCACAGTTTGCAAAAGAGGCAAAAGAAGAAGGTTTTGATACTCTTTCTGCCTTGTTTGAACTTGTAGGGAAAATTGAAAAAGAGCATGAAGAAAGATATCGGGCACTTTTAGAAGCTGTAAAAAACAGTACTGTTTTTGCTAAAAATGAAATTGTCGTCTGGGAATGCTCAAATTGCGGTCATATTCATACAGGCGAAAAAGCTCCTGAGATTTGCCCTGTGTGTAAACATCCACAGGCTTATTTCTTTATGAAAGCCAAAAATTATTAACTGAAAATAGGAAGGCTTTGTATTTTCGCAAAGCCTTTTTTATGATAAAATATTAGTGTGTAAAATTTGAGAGGGATAATTTGTGGATCTAAAAGGAACGGAAACTGAAAAAAACTTAATGAAAGCTTTTGAAATTAATGCGAAACGACGCATGGAATATGATATTTACGCGCTAATTGCTGAAAAACAGGGATTTAAAGATTTAGCCCGTTTAATGACCCGTTATGCAAACAATGAAAAAGAGCATTCAAAATTATGGTATAAATGGTTAAAGTGTAATAGCGGCTGTTTGCCGAGTTTACTTGATAGTGCAAAAGATGCATTGAAAAATGAAAAAGATGAGATTGAAGGTATTTATGAAAAATTTGCACAAAAAGCCAGAGAGGAAGGACTCGAGCATATTGCTGGATTACTGGATAAGATTGAGGCTATTGAAAAAATTCACTATGACAGAATGCATAAATTAATTTATAAGCTGGAAGATAAGGCTGAGCCAAATCCTGACGGAACTTTTAACTGGGTTTGTTCAACGTGCGGTGCTGTTTTTGTTCAGAAGGAAGAACCCGAGTATTGCCCCCTTTGTTTGAAAGAAGAAGTATTTTTTTATAAACAGCCAAATAAATAGTAAAGGAGAAATATAAAATTATGAAATTTCAAGAAATTAAAAACAATATTTTTTATTGTGGTTTGAATGACTGCGACAGAAGAATTTTTGATGAATTGATTCCTCTGGAACACGGTACAAGCTACAATTCTTATCTTGTAAAAGGTTCAGAAAAAACTGCAATTATAGATACAATGTATCCGCCGAAAACTAAAGAATATTTAAAAAGATTAGCTGAAAATCAGGTAGGTAAGGTTGATTATATAGTCGCAAATCACGGAGAACAGGATCATTCAGGATCAATTCCCGCATTATTGGAAAAATATCCTAATGCTGTTGTTTTAACAAATCCTAAATGTGCTGAAAATATTAAATCAATGCTACATGTAGCAGATGAAAAAATCAGAGTTATTTCAGATGGTGAAGAAATTTCTCTTGGTGATAAAACATTGAAATTTATTTTTGCTCCCGGTGTTCACTGGCCTGATACAATGTTTACTTATATAAAAGAAGACAATGTAATTTTTACATGCGACTTTTTAGGCGCTCATTATACATTCTCTGATGTTTTTGCTCAGGAAAGTGTTGAACTTGAAAAGAGTGCAAAACGTTATTATGCGGAAATTATGATGCCTTTCAGAATGATGTGCAAAAAATATACGCAAATGGTAAAAAATATGAATGTTGATATGATTTTGCCAAGCCATGGTCCTGTATATAAAAGACCTGACTTTATTCTTGATTTATATACTGACTGGACATCTGATATGCCTAAAAATCTTGTTGCTCTTCCTTATGTTTCAATGTATGAAAGCACTAAAGATATGATTGATTACCTGAGTAATAAATTGAATGAAAAGGGTATTGAAACATTCAAATTTGATATAGTGGATGATGATTTGGGCGATCTTGCAATGGCATTAGTGGATGCTGCTACAATTGTTATGGGTACATCAATGGTTCTGGCAGGTCCTCATCCGATGGCAGTTAATGTAGCATATCTTGCAGCTGTTTTGAGACCAAAAGCTAAATTCGCATCGTTAGTAGGTTCTTACGGCTGGGGCGGTAAATTATTTGATTTAATAGCTCAAATTCTTGCGCCATTAAAGCTTGATTTGGTTGAGCCTTTACAGATTAAGGGAAAACCGGTCGAAGATGATTTTAAAAAGCTTGATATTATGGCAGAAAGTATCTACGAAAAACATAAATCAATAGGTTTGGTATAAAAAAGTTAAGGTCGGTTTTAAAACCGACCTTTTTTAATATCTTTGAACCATTCAGAATATTTGTG
>CALVCJ010000098.1 GCA_944326015.1 Candidatus Gastranaerophilales bacterium | reverse complement strand
AAGCCTTTTTCTTTAATAAGCTCCAACCCTGCGGATATAAGTTTTCGTTTAGTTTCAACGGCTGATTTTTGTCTTTTGTTCATAAAATACTCCTGATAATAAAATATCATAACAAGTATATGACTAAAAGTCAATGACCTTTAGTCATATACTTTGTTTGCTTAATCATTTATTCGTTTTTTTATGTTTATAAACACAAGCAGCGGTACGATAAAAAAGCAAAGTATCCCGAATATTCTGAATGTATCAATGTATGCAAATAGTGTCGACTGGATAATAAGTTCTTTATACAAAAGAGCTTGAGTCATATTTTGTGCAACCTGTTCGGGGTAATGTGAAAAATTAGCGGCTAGTGCTTGAACTCTTGCCGTAAAATTCGGGTTTAGCGTTGTCATATCTCCGACTAACATATATTGATGAACCTGTGCACCTATTGTTACCATTGTTGAAACAAGAGAAGTTCCGACCGCTCCCGCTATATTTTTCGATAAATTCTGGATAGCACTTGCATTTGTCATCTGTGAATTATTAAGCGTAATAACAGTTAAGCTCATAATAGGTAGTTATTTTGACTGAAAAACTGTATATAAAGAATTTAAACTGAATAGGAATAAATTTATGTATTATAATAATGTTGTCCAAATTTATCTTGAAATTTTAAAATAGATGCACTTATAGCTAATATTCCGAACGATAAAAGAGAAAAGATTTTATCCGAATTATCGAAGAATGAAAAAGAACAACTAAGTATCTTATTGAACAAATTAAGAGATGCAATTCAGGAAATCATTGAATAGACATGAAAACATTTTATAAAATAATAACTTTTATAATAATTTTTTTATTAATACTTTATTTGCTGCTATTGTATGGAATTCCACAAATCATAAACAACAGCCGTTTTAAAAACAAACTGTGTGAATACATAAAAAACCATATTGACTTGGAAGTTTCTCTTAAGGATTTTTATTTAAAATCAACTCCGGCTCTTGTTTATATTATCAATGCCGGAAACATTTCAGTATCAAGCAGTAATGAAAAGATTATAGATATTGACCGTCTGTATTTAAGCACAGATATTAAATTATTTAAAATAAAAACATTAAAATCCGATAAAGTTACAGTTTACGCAGATAAATTCAATAAACTTTCGCCGGATAAAGAAAATACAAACAAAAAAAGGCTTAATTTTAACAATCTTCCGGAAAATATACAGGTTAGAGAATTGCTCTGCAATTCTAAGAATTTTAAAATTGAAACAAGAGATTTAAAGAAGAACAATTCTGATATCAGTTTTAATTTGTATGCCTCAACTCCAATGCTGAACGAAAGTTTGACCATAAAAAATGCAAAAATAATATTAAAAAATAATAATATTTATATAAACAGATTAGAGACTGTTTTAAACGTAAAAGGTTCGATCATAAAGAATAAACCTGATATTTATATAACAGGAAAAGATTTACCCGTAGCTGATTTAGAAAAAACTCTCCTTTATTTTCAAAAGAAAAAAGAGCCGTCAAAAAAGTTTATGGAAAATTTCTATGATTATAAAGGAAAAGCAAATGTCAGTTTAATTTTAAGAAATGATGCATGATAAAAAACTTACATGCAAAAACAGTTCTTTTTGATGTCCCGATTATTTTTGAAAATGTTGTTCTGAATTTTAATAAGACAAATGCTTATACCAAAGCAAAAGGCTTTTTGGGTAATGAACCTGTATTTCTGACTCTTGATATATCCGGTTTAACCGAAAGAGAGGTAAAAGGTGATGTTTCAACTGTTTTAACCGACAAGTTCAATTATATTCCGAATTTAAAAATTCTAAATTCAGCAAACGTTAACGTCAAATTCTTCATAAAAGATAAAAAACCTAAAATCGATTACTTGCTGCATATTGAAAAAGGCTCTGATATTTATTATAAAAACATATTCTTAGGCTTAAAGAATAAAAACAGAATATTCAAAGCACAAACTCTAAAAGACGGCAACAATCTGTATTTAAAAGATTACAGGTATTTTATTGCCGATAGTAAAAAAGAAAAAATTGTTGTATATGGCAACGGCTTGTTTACCAAAAAATCAGATAAGTTTAATCCACTCTTTATAAGCTGCAAAACATCAGTTTACGCTCCTTTATCAGTTGTAGGTTCTCTTGGTAAATATGTACAAGGCGGAAATTTTAAAGGAGATTTGAAATTTGATTTTCTGAAAGAAAAACTGTACGGAAATTTTGAAGTTGCAAATACGAAATTTAAAGAATTTTATGTTAAATCAGCCAAAATTCTTGCAGGAGATAAAATCAAAATTTTAGGGGAAGGCTTTTTTAAAAAACAAAAATTCACATGCGAACTTGTTGCAAAAAATCAATTTGGAGATGACGTTTATGTGTACAATCTGAATTTATTTTTAGATAAGTTCATCATTGTAAAATCTTCAAAAAAAACTACGCTGAATAAATTTAAAAACGTTGATATTTCATCAACTGTCAGAAATTTGAATATAACAATAGAAGATTGGAAAATTAAAGTCAACACAATAAAAAAAGATCGTATTATTCTTGAAAATATTGCACTCTGGGGAAAATTAAAAGAGAATGTTTTTGATTTTACTATGGATAAATTTAGTTTTGCAAAAGGGAGTATAAAAGCTAACGGTAAATATAATTTCAACAATAATTCTTCCGATATTAATTTTTATGCCGAAAATATAGACTCTAACATCGTTGCGGATTTATTATTCAACCTGCCCGATCAAATACAAGGAACTGCAAATGCTTCTTTACATGCAGAAACAAAAAATGTATTAGACGATATTCAGGCAAAAGCTGAATTTTCAATAGACAATGGTTATATAAACGCAATCGCTGATAAAGAATTGTTAATCAGACAAAACAAAGTTAAACTTCAAGATCTTACTAATTTGGATTTGTCACAAAATGAAGCTTTGGCATTTGATATAAAAGGAGCTTTTAATATTAAAAATAACATGCTTGAAAATATTAATATGACCACAGTTCAAAAGTCTCTGGCATTGTTCATTGAAGGAAATTACAATATCCACACCGGATACGCCGATATAAATTTGTACGGGAAATATGATGAGGAGATGTCTAAAGGGGTTAAAATAGTTCATATACCGCTGAATTTAATATTAAATCTGGTTATGCGAAAAGAAAACAGTTTTAATAAGTATTCAGATAAGTTAAATAAAATTCCAAAAACAAATTTTGAAAACACAAAATATTTTAGAGCAAAAGCAGTGGGAAATATTAATAAAGAAAAGCTAAAATTTGAGATAAAAAAGATTAAAAATTAGATAAGTAGATTGCATATTTTATGCTATTATTGACCTATGGAAAAAATTCATAATTTACTAAATAAATATGTGCAATCAATTAATGAATGCAATTTGGAACTTGCAAGAGAAATATGGGATAGCGAAGATGCAATTTCATTTATTCATCCGCTTGGCTATGAACATTCTTTTGAGGAAATTAAAGAACATTTTTATCTTGGTATAATGGGAAATTTGTTTTCAAAGAGAGATTTAAAGATAAAAAAT
>CALVCJ010000097.1 GCA_944326015.1 Candidatus Gastranaerophilales bacterium | reverse complement strand
CCGAAATGCGGACAGGGAACAATAGTTGAGAGAAAATCCAAACGCGGTACGGTATTTTACGGCTGTGATAAATATCCTGACTGCGATTTTGTTCTCTGGAATGAACCCACAGGCGAAACCTGTCCCGAATGCGGCTCGCTTCTCGTGAAAAAAGTTTTGAAAAAAGGCGATGTAATTACTTGTTCAAATATTAAATGTCATTATAAAAAAGAAGTAACAGGAGAAAGTGCTGATGAATCCGGAACTTTATGAACGTTATCTTGCCAAAAAAGCTAAAAAATTAGGAATTACTGTTGAGGAATTGAAAGCTCAAGGAACATCTTCACCTGTTAAAGAAGAACAACCTGTACAAACACCGCCTCGGCAGCCAGTTTCACCTGAACCTCAGTATGTACAGCGTACAATTCAGGATCAGCTTACGTCAGAAAATTCAGAGCCTTTGTATAAACCTTATTCAGGTATGCAAAAAGAGACCGTAAAAACAGAAGTTCCTTCTTATATTTTCGGACCTTCAAAAATGCAGGAAACACCTAATTATAACAGCAGTCAGGTAAGTGAGACTGCAAAGCCGGAAATAAAGGACACGCGAGAGAATAAATTCGGACTTATAGGTTATCCTCTCGGGCATTCGCTTTCAAAAGTTATTCACGAAGCAGGATTTAAGAGCCTTGGAATACATGCAACTTACGATATTTTAGAAACACCGCAAGACAGTCTTGTTGACAGAATAAAATGGCTTAAATCAAACGGGTATAAAGGTTTTAATGTAACAATTCCATTGAAATTGCCAGTTTCATTATTTGTTAATGAAGTTGATAAATATGCAGATCTTGCGCGTGCAGTGAATACCGTTTATATAGATGCTGATAAGTCTTTAAAAGCTTACAATACTGATGTTATAGGATTTAAAAGGGCAATCCCTGATGATATAGATTTACGCGGGAAAAAGGTTGCAATTTTGGGAACGGGCGGAGCAGCTCATGCAGCCTGTGTTGCATTGACTGAATGCGGTGTTGAAGAAATCGCATTTTTTACAAGAAATATCCCGAATTCTATTGAATTAATGAATTATGTCAGACGCAAATTCCCTTCTGTTAATTTCAATGTTTACCAGATAGAGAATATAAGAAATCTCGGAGAATATGCAATGCTTGTAAATACAACGCCTATCGGAATGCTTGGAAAGGCCGCTGATATGATGCCTGTTGAAGAATATGCATTAAAAACACTAAATCCGAATGCTGTTGTCTATGATGTTATTTATAATCCTAAAAAAACAGTGTTAATAAAAGCGGCTGAAAAATTTAATTTGAGAACAATTACTGGGCTTGACATGCTGATTTTTCAGGCAGCTGCCGCGCAGGAATTGTGGTTCGGGCAAAGACCGGACTGGAAAGATATGAAAATCGCGGCTCTGGAAGCTTTGTAAAGATATTGTAACTTTTTATGAATCTGGGCAAAAAAAAGGTCAATTTTACTTAATTTATATCTTTTATATATATAGAATATAAATTGAGGAGCTTTTTATGATTCGAATTATTAACAATAATATATTTGTAAAACCTAATCAGACTCCAATGATGACAAATAAGCATTGTTGTCATAATATGTATTCATCGTCAATGTTCGGATTTGGTTTTCCACAAGCTCCCGTTGCTCCCTGTTCTGGTGGAAGTGATAAAGGATTTGGAAAAGCTCTTTTGTGGGGTTCTGTTGCAGGAATCGGGGCTGGATTAATAATCGGATTTGCAAAACCCATAGGTAAAGCATTCTGCTGGCTTGGCAGAGGTATTGGAAAAGCCGCAAAATGGACTTGGAACAGTGTATTAAAGCCTGCCGGAAAAGGTATAGCTAAAGCTGCAAGCTGGTTGTGGAATAAAGCTTTAAAACCTGCAGGTCAGGCAATTGGTAAAGCTGCCAAGTGGGTTTGGAATGGTATTACAGGTATATTTAAGAAAAAAGATAAGGCAGAAACTTCTTAGAATTTACAAAAAACACAGTCATTTTGAAGGCTGTGTTTTTTAGATTCATATTCTAGTTTTCTCCAAGCTTATACATTGTCAAGTGTCTTTTATATAAGATCCGGAAAAAATTCTGGATGACATTGCAATCTACCATGCTGAATATCTGATATTGCTCTGTTTTTCCCTCCCTGATTGGGAAGAAAGAGATGGGGAGTTGGATTTTTTCCCATCCTATTATCCTTCCATGATAAGGGAAGGATAATTTTTATTAATCCAGTTTTCAAAAGAGTCAGCAGGTAGGATTGGACCATCAGAATGTGTAGAGTCATTCTTAATAGGCTGGCTTCTTTCGCCTCTCAGCTCTGAATGACTGAATGCAATTTCCATTAATTGATTTCCAGATAGAGCGAAAGGTTGTACGATAATTCCCAGAGCCTTAGTGCAATTGAACATTAATAACTTTAATCGGCTTGTAATATTGCCTTACTGACATTTAACTGGCTGGGATCCCCGAAGTATTGATAAAATTTGAGATATGATTTATAATATTAATATATAAATTAAGAAAGGAGTTAATGATGAAAAAATTGTTAAATCTGCTTCCGTCGGGGGGGGGGCACATTTAGGCTCTGGACAAGGATTTACGTTAGCAGAAGTATTGATTACGCTTGGCATAATCGGAGTTGTTGCTGCTATGACAATTCCTACCGTAGTTGCAAAATATCAGCATAAGGTTCTGGAAACGCAGTTTAAGAAAGCTTATTCAATGCTGTATCAACTGGTTTTGGATGTTCAAAACGAAAACGGAATGCCGTTAAATGTAAAAGATTATTCGTATGCCTATACCGGTGAAAAATGGAAATTATATAACACATTAAAACCATATATAATAGCGAATTTTTGTAATAATAGTATGTGTATAGACAGAATAGAGGTCGATGATGGCACAGGTCAAAATATGAAAGAATATAAAACGTATAACAATAAGGTAAATACCAGCTCTTATTATATGGAGTGCGGCGGCTTTATATTACCTGACGGGATGTCAATTTATATAGAAAATTATAATGCGAGAAATTTAATGCTTTCCGTAGACATTAATGGTGTTCAAAAGCGACCGAACCGCTGGGGACATGATTTGTTTACCTTTTCAATAGATAATGAAACAGGGAAATTAATACCTAATGGTGTTAAAGGAGCAATATGTGGTGATACTCGAAGAGAGGAGTTATGTTCTCTGACGACAAGTGATAAAGATAACGGACTTACCTGTTCATATTATGCATTGACTGATCCGAATTATTTTAAAAATCTTCCGAAATAGATTATTCATATCTTAGTGCATCAATCGGGTTTAAAAGGGAGGCTTTGTAAGCGGGGTAATAGCCGAATAATACCCCTATTACGCCTGAAAATCCAAGTGAAAGCAGTATTGAAAATAATGATATTGATACATTCATTACGCCTGTAATCTGGACAATCTGCGCACCTATTACACCTACAGCGACACCTATCAGACCGCCGATTACCGATAACAAAAAAGATTCTATTAAAAATTGAATTCTTATATCGGACGGTTTGGCACCTATTGCCATTCTTATTCCGATTTCTTT
>CALVCJ010000096.1 GCA_944326015.1 Candidatus Gastranaerophilales bacterium | reverse complement strand
CAGCCTAATGCAAATAACCAGATACTGTAAAAAAGTAAAAGTTTTTTACCTATTGTTCTGACCAGATACCCTGTAACGGGGAGCATAAGCCCGCCTGATATGATATAGCAGGTTATAACGGTATTTGTTTCATACTGTGTTGCTCCGTAAAATCCTGCAATATGCGGCTGGCTGACGTTTGTGGCAGAAGATGCCGCAAGCGACAAAAATGCCGGAAGCAATACGGATATTGCAACTATATAGGGGTTAGTCTGTTTTTTTGCTTCTTCCATTATCTTATTTTAACCTTTGGTACTACCGACATTCCGGGAACTATGTTGTAATCTTTAATATCTTCGTCAAACATAATTTTGACGGGAACTCTCTGAACAATTTTTACATAGCTTCCGACAGCATTTTCTGGCGGGAATAAGCTTGATTTTGCACCAGTTGAACGCTGGATACTGTCAACATGTCCTTTAAAGCGTTTTCCGGGATATGTATCGACTTTAATTGAAACAGGCTGGCCTTTTTTCATATGTGTAAGCTGAATTTCTTTAAAGTTTGCAATTACCCAGACATGCTCCGGTACAATATTCATTAAAGGCTGACCGATTTGAAGGTAGTTGCCTTTTTCAACGCTTCTGGCAGATACCATGCCTGATTGCGGGGCATAAATTTTTGTATATGAAAGGTTTAATTTCACCTGTTCAACTTCAGCTTCAAGTCTTTTAATTTCTGCCTGAACAGCTTCTGCTTTTGCTTTGTGTGATTCTAAAGCTGATTGCATTGCCTTTGATTTTTCTGCGGCAGCTTTATGGTTAGCCTGTGCAACCGTGTAGCTTGTATTACTATTGTCATAGTCCTGTTTTGAAACTATACCTTCTTTATACATATCTGTGTATCTTTTATGGTCCTTTGTTGCAAAATCAAGTTTTGACTGAGCGGATGTAACATCTTCATAAGATTGATTTACATTTGAACTGCCCTCTTCAATTTGTTTTTCGGTAACATTGAGCTGTGCCTTTGCTTCCTCGAGTTTTGCCTCAGCCTGATGAAGTTTAACTTCATAATCAGCAGGGTCAATTTCAACAAGAAGCTGCCCTGCTTTAACAACATCGTTATCATCAACAAGCAGATTAATTACAGGCCCTGATACACGCGGAGCAACCGATATAAGCCTGCCTTCAACAAACGCGTCATCAGTTGACTGGTAAAATGTTGCATGCACTGCAAGAAAAATACCCATCAATGTAAGAATAAATGCTGTTATTACAGGTACAAATACTCTTTTTTTCTTGTATTCGGGGCGTTTCTTTTTTGCTTTTTCTTTTCTTACTTTTAATCTTTCTTTAGCTTTTTCTTCAAATTGTTCATCATGATTTTTATTTTGGGGTTTGTCTGTCATATTTTACCTCTTATATTTGTATATTTAATTTTTTCTCAAGATTTGCTTTAATTTTGTTTAAAACTGTCAGGCAATTTTCCAGTTCTTCGTCCGTAACTCCTTCTACCGTATTCTGCCAGTGTTCGGCGACTGTCGGTAAAACTTCGTTATAGGCTTTTTTACCTTCTTCTGTTATATTAATTTTAAATATTTTACGTTTGTTAATATCAGGAGTTCTTGTAACCAGTCCTTTTTCTTCAAGAATATTTATAATTCTTGTGATATTAGGGCGGTCTTTGAGGGTAAGTGCACCTATTTGCCTCTGGTATAAGCCGTCATGGTCAAGTATAGCTGTCAAAACCGTAAATTGTTCAGGAGTTATAGGAAAATTTGCCTTAATAAATTTTTGGTTTGCAATTGCGCGTACCATCTTACCTACACGCACCAGTTTCATACCGATTCTGCTTTTTAATAAATTATGCTTGTCCATGATTTTTCTTTGTGTTATTATGATAACACAAACATGCAAAAAAGGATACACTAAATATGAAAAATTTTAAAATATTACTTACCCTGTTTATTTTGCTGTGTTCATTTAATATAGCAGCAGAAGCAAAGAACAAAAAAAATACACCCGATTACAGAATTGAATATTTAAACCTTGACTGGTGGCAAAAATATAATGATCCTGTTTTGACAGATTATATTACTACTGCATTTAAAAATAATCAGGATTTAAAAATTGCCTCTCTTAACGTAAAGCAGTCAGAACAGGTTGTCAAAATGGCTTTTGCGGGTCAGCTTCCTCAGGTAGGATTTCAGGGAGATTTGTTCAGAGATTTCAGTTCATCAACCGTTAAATTCGGCGATGTTGTAATTCCAGATTACAAGCAAAGCAACTTTTTTCTCCCGCTTACAATGAGTTATGAAATTGATATCTGGGGCGAAAATTATTTGAGAACAAAATCATTTAAAAAGCAGCATGAAATTGTTAAACAGAATGAAAGAGCTTCTTACATATCTTTAACTTCTGCTGTAGCATCTCAATATTTTAACCTTATAAAATTTGATAAATTGATAAAGGATCAGGAAGAACTTGTCAAACTTCAGACAGAAATCGTAAGATTAGAAGAAATAAAATATAATAACGGTTTGTGTCCCGTAACCGAACTTATGGATGAAAAACAGCTTTTGACGCAGTTAAAAGAAGAATTGAATGTTTATGTTGATAAAAGACTGATTGTTGCAAGAGAACTCGGAGTATTGACAGGTTTAAGAGAAAAAGATTTGTCTCAAATGGCAAGATCAGATTATTCAAAGCTTGAACTTTTACCGTTGCCCGAAGCTATTAATGCAGAAGTCATCCAGTACAGACCTGATTATTTGAAGGCGGAAAATTACATTGAAAAAATTGGAATAGATGCTAAAGTTGCAAGACGCGACTTTTTGCCTAAGTTTATTCTATACGGTCAGGCAGGCTTCAGCGCATACAACTTTACAAATATTTTCGGAAATCACACATTCAAATCTCTTGCAGGTGTCGCTCCATCACTGGATTTGTTTACGGGCGGTGCTAAAATGGCTAGGTTGAGATGGACAAAACTTGAACTTGAAAAGGCTCAGCAGATGTATGAAAAAACAATTTTAACCTCAATACAGGAGGTAAATGATTCACTGAGCGGCGCAAAAACAAGAGAAAAAAATTATAAAGAAAGTGTAAATCGGTACAATCTGGAAAATGAAAAATATAAACTTGCTGACAGAAAATTCAATATCGGTGCAAAATCTCATCTTGATTTGATGAAAGATACAGAAAGACTTATTGTTGCCGATAAAGACAAAGTAAGTAATCAGGTAAATTACCTGCTTTCAACTTTAGATATCTATAAAGCTGTTGGAGGGAAGGATTTCACTACACTTAAAGATAATTTATAAAATTAACCTCATATATAACACAAAAGCATAATTCTTTTTGTATAAAAAAATGTTTAAATTTTTATATGAAAAGAATTTTTTTTATATTACTTGCAATATTTTTACCGCATATTTCTTGTATTGCAGAAGAAATTCATTTTGACAATGAAGTGTATAAGTTGAAATACAGTTCTCTGGCTCCGCAGACAAAAGGTTACGGCAATGAGTATTTCAGAAATTCTGAAAATGTAGGGAACTGGACTAAAATGATAGGAGTTTATTATTATCCGGAAGAAAAAGATCCTGTAAAATATGCCGAAAACTTTGACAAAACTGTTGAGAATACTGAAAACAGCGTTCTTTTAAAACTTATTGAAAACAAAAAAGCTGATAAGGCTGCAATAAGTTTTCTTGTAAACGGATGTGAAAATGCTAAGAAATATTTCGAATATGATATATACAGATTTGAAAAAAATCCAAACAAAGGAAT
>CALVCJ010000095.1 GCA_944326015.1 Candidatus Gastranaerophilales bacterium | reverse complement strand
ATCAGGAACCGGGGGCTGCTGTGCACAATGGATAATTATGAATGGATGGCAATTCACTAAAGATTATCCATGGTAATGCGGTTTTATCAAAAATTTTATAGCTTTCCCGTCAATATGTTGATCCATTGCCCATTCAACCTTATCCAGCGGCAGGGTATCAGTTATGAGTTTTTCCACTTCTAAATCACCAGATGCTATATAGTCCAGAGCCATCTTGAAATATTTCGGAGTATGATGAAACACACTCATAAGACGAATATCGCCGTAATGCATTTTAGTAGTATCAAAAGTAACAGTAGATCCGGATTTACATCCACCAAAAAAATGCACTGTTCCTCCGGGTCTAACACATGAGAATACTCTTTCCCAAATTTCAGGCAAACCCACACATTCAATTGCAACATCTAATCCTTTGTGCTCTTCTGTGTATTCTCTAAATATTTTTTCGGGATTTTGATATTTAGTTAAATCAACAATTTCATCAGCGTGCGCAAATTCTTCCGCTGCTTTTAATTTTATCGGATTTCTACCACCAACAATAACTCTGGCACCCTTTAATTTTGCAAGACGAGCAAACATTAACCCAATTGGGCCAATCCCGATAATTCCAACAGTCTGACCTGATGTTATACCTGTTCTTTCAACACCATGAACAACATTCGCTAAAGGTTCACAAAATGCAGCTCTATCAAAACTCAAATTTGCAGGCAAAATCAGCATATTCTTTTTGACTATACGGGCAGGAACAGTAATATACTCAGCATAAGCTCCATTCAATAAATCCAGATTTTCACATAAATTGTATTCTTCTCGTTTACAATAAAAACAATGACCGCACGGAGCTGAATTCGCAGCAACAACTCTGTCACCTGGTTTTACATTTTCCACCCCTTTCCCTACTTTTTCAACAATTCCAGCAAATTCATGTCCGAACCCTGATGGGATCAACTTTATAAGAACGGGATGACCGCGTCTGTATGTTTTTACGTCAGTTCCGCATGTAAGAGCTGACATGACTTTTACTACAACTTCGCCATCTTGAGGCGGTTTCACCATAACCTCCTCTAACTTTATATTCTTTGGTCCGTAATATTGAATTGCTCTCATAGTTTTCATTTCACTCATCACACTTTATTTTTATATAAGCTTTCAAAATCTTATTAGACATGGTATCTACAAATGCCTGTTGTATATTATCAAGCGTATATACTGTTGACATTGCGTTAACTTTAACTTTTCCATTTTCTAAAAGAGAAAGAGATTCTCTCAAGTCTTCTGCAGCGGGAGAGTAGCTTCCCAGAACAGTCAACTCTCTATAATAAATTTCATTATTAGGATAAGAAGTCTCGTCATGCGGAGTACTCGAAAATACAAGAATTTTTCCGCCATTTCGAACGTATTTAAGGGCAGTGTTAATTGCATTATCTGCGCCGGAAGTCATAAAAATACAATCAGCCTTATAATTATCAGACAATCCGCAAACATCAAAAGCATCTATCCCAAAAGTCTTTAAAAATTGAATTCTTTGTCCAAGCAAATCACATCCTGTAACCTCATATCCGTATGCTTTCAGAGTCTGAGCAGACAATATTCCGATAGAACCAAGTCCCACAACTAAAACTTTATCACCATCAGAAAGGTTAG
The DNA here is from genome assembly GCA_944326015.1 of Candidatus Gastranaerophilales bacterium. Taxonomy (GTDB): domain Bacteria; phylum Cyanobacteriota; class Vampirovibrionia; order Gastranaerophilales; family Gastranaerophilaceae; genus Stercorousia. Next base: position 2,242 of record CALVCJ010000095.1, on the reverse strand, counting down.
CGCGTTTTACGGCTCTCACAATACAACCTAAAGGCTCATAAAAAGATGCTTCAATAGCTGTTAAATTTTTCGGTTTTAAATGCGCAACATTATTAAGATGTTCTTCACTTAAATAAACATATTCTGAAAAACCGCCGGGTTTTATATTGGTAGCTTTAAAATGTTCACACATAGAAACATTACCATGACGACAATACACACATTTCCCGCAAGGAATATGGTGTGATGAAACTATTACATCACCTTTTTTAAAATCTGTTTCGGAACTTATTTCAGCAATTTCTGCAACAATTTCATGTCCTAAAACAGTTCCGTCATTAGAAATTTTATGAATAAATTTGACAATATCAGATCCGCAAAGCCCGCATCCTAAAACTTTAACAACAGCACCTTTTCTATCTTCAAGATTTATATTATCAATATTTATTACATTAATTTTTTCGTTTTGAATTACAGCAGCTTTCATATTTCGCCTCACCTGATAAATTTTACCACAAACTTGAAAAGTATAAAATTAAGTTATATAATGTGTATATGAGTGTTATAAAAAGATTAAACTGTTTTGATGCTCCTAAGATAAAAAAAATGATTTCTTACCTCGGCAGTGACGACGGGGCGAAATTTTCAAAAGATATTACAACTGAAGCATTTACACTGCTTCATGCATTGCTTCCACTCAAGTACAAATTTCTTCCTGAATCATATATACTGCTTGAAAACAATGATATTCTAGGGCTTATAACAGTTGTACCGACCGCAGGAAACCCATACAAAATAAATATAACACGTCTTATATTCCGCCAGAATATGTATGATGTGGGGAAACGTCTTGTTGAATTTGTAATTGCAAGATTTGGAGCTAAAGGAGCCATATCTTTTAATGTAACTGTTGACCAGTCGCATGATGAACTTTTAAATCTTTTTATGCAGGGATGCGGATTTCGCCAATGCAGCTACGAAAATTTATGGAAACTTGATAATTTTAAACCGAAAACAGACAAAAAAGCCGGTTTTAGATATTGTCAAAATTCAGATGCAAAACAGGTATCATTGCTTTACAACAATGAACTAAAAAACCTCTATAAACCATCTCTAGAAAGGATTAAAGAAGAGTATAAAGAACCTCTGTTTGCAGGTATGACCAATTTCTACAAAAATAGATACGTGCTTGAAGAACCTTCTAATCACAGAATTATATCTTATCTTTCAATAACAACAAGTGATAATTCTAATTTTATAATTGATATGTCATTAAATGATGCATATAATATTCCTTACGATGAAATTATAAATTTTGCCCTCGGGGAAATTTCGAGACGGAAAATTATATTTTATGCATTTTTAAAACACAGACAGTATACTGTAAATGCAGATATTCTTGAACAATACCTGCATGAACGGAATTTAAAATGTATACAAACCCAGTGCGTACTGGTTAAAGACTTTTACAAACCGGTTAAACAGAATGAAAGTCCACTGCAGATTTTTCTTTTCGGAGAAAACAAACTTGCATCAAATTAATATTAAAGTTTTATTCCTCATTTGAAATATCACGTCTCAGATATTCCATATTTTCATGTTCAAAAATCCAAGATGTACATGCATATCCATTATAAGCTCCAACTATTTTACTTATGTTGCACAAACCAAACCTTTGCGGTATACCTTTATAATCGTTATATTCGTTTACCTTAGGATTATTAGAACCAGTTGGAATAACTTGACCATTATTAAATATCCTGAAATGGAAGAAATCTACTCCGAGCTGATTTGGGCCTTTGGAGGCGTTAATATCTACTCCCAGCTGGCCTATATAACCAAAATTTTCATCTTTACCACTTAATATCCAAAAACTTATTCCATTTGCAAGAATTCCTGTTTCAATATTAGAATAATTATCCCAGCTGGTATTTAATAGTCGTCCATCAAGCGTTTTATATTTATCTCCCATACATTTGTCATCAACATCACAGCTTTTAATTTTTTTTATATATTTTGAAAGGGCATTAAACATTGTCTGAGCATTTTCTTTGTCTGACTTTGAAGAATCACACAAATTACCCAATGAATCATACTCATTTACAACAAACAAATAAGCCTGTGAAAATATTGAATATGCTTCTTTTACTGCAGCTACAGTCTGTTTTTCTCGATACTTTGAGATCAAAGAAGGCATAGTCATTGCAGCAACAATCCCGATTATTCCGAGGGTGATTAAAACCTCTGCTAAAGTAAACGCAAC
>CALVCJ010000094.1 GCA_944326015.1 Candidatus Gastranaerophilales bacterium | reverse complement strand
TAATTGTAACTTGCCGTAACAACAGAAATTTTCATAACATAAATATTATAGTATAAATATTATAGAATATAAAATTTTTAATTCCCTCTCCGAATGGGGAGGGCTAGGGTGGGGTACGATCTGGAAGAACAGAGATTCGGAGGGCAGAAAGGCAGGCTGATTACAGAAGTTATTTTTGTGCGCAGCACAGATTATAATTTCCTTTTTAATATCACCCACCCCTTTACTTCCCCTCCCCTCAAGGGAGGGGAAAACATAACCGTTCGTCACACAGTTTTTGGCTTTAGATGACTATTGCTCATTCCCTCCCCGGATGGGGAGGGTTAGGGTGGGGTGCAATTTAGAAGATAAGAGGGTAGGAGGATTGGAAGATAAGCTTTTTACCGTAAATAAGCCTACCTTCTTAGCTTCCTATCTTCCTAACTTCTAAATCCGCTTGACATCCTGACATCCGGTCCTCCGTCTGCCAAATAGTAGGTAGGGTGGGATAAGCAAAACGTTCCCACCTTATAAGGCTGGCGGAGGGGCAAGCTGTTATAATAATAAAAATCACTCCTATATATTCCAGGAGTGATTTTTATTTTATGTGTAAATTTTTTAGAATTTAAAATTATTGATTAAGTTTTCCGAACTTTTCTTCAATTTTCGCAAACTTAGCTTCTAACATATTTGCAAATCTCTGACAAGATTCTTTGTCTCTAAACGCGCTTGGTAAAATTGCCATTTGTTCTTCTGTTAATGCTACACCTTCAGGAGCATGCGCATAAGCAGAAATTATATCAAATTCTTCAACTGTTAATTTTGCTTTTTCAATTTCTTTTTGTTTCAAAAATTTTACAGGATCATAATCCTGAAAAGCCCTTACAGAATCGCTAATCATACTATCTCTATCTGCTTGTGAAACTCCTTCAAAGTTATTCGCATAATATCTATGTGCATCATTTGCAGCCTGTTCTTTTGAGTATGTTGCATAACGTTTTTCTTGTAATTCTTTTGACTTACCTGTTAATTTATCTTTTACTTTATCTTTTATTTTAGCAGCTTTTCCAGTTAAGACTTTCCACAAATCTACACCGCTTTGGCCGATTGAAACAAAGACATTTTTAACCTTTGCCATAAATCCTAATTCTTTACCTGCTTCTGCAACAGATTTAGTCAATTTACCTTTGCCTACGGCAAGGCTCAAACCTGCATAAGCTGCAACAAGAAGTCCTGCGACACCGGCTGCAATTTTTGCTTTTTTATTATCTTTTTTGAATTCAAAATCTTCGCCTTTCTCAATTTTGTCTGCATTTTTAATTAATTGTTTTTTGAATTCATCCTGAGATAAAGTTTTAATTTTTCCCTGAGAATTAGTAACTTTAATTTTACCTTTTGGGGTCATTTCGACCTGATTACCGCCGATAGCTAATGCAGGTCCGATTGTCATGTTGTCTGCCATAATTTACACCTTTCAAAATTTACACACTTTACTTTGTATCCATGAAAACACGTAAAGAAAAAAAAATGCCAATTTTTAATCAAATATTAACAAATATTTACACAAAATACTACCTCTAATTATAGGAGTAGTATTTTGCTCTCAATTTTATTTTGAGGATAAGGCCTTTTTAGATGTCAGCAGGACAAGCGTATAAGAAGTTAGGAATATAGGAAGGTAGGCTATTTGGCAGACGGAGGGCCAGATGGCAGGAAGGCAAGCTATAATCGATAATGAGGCTTTGGATAATTATATCAAGCATATCTATAAATGTAATTAGCCTGCCCTCTTGCCTTCTGAACTTCCGGTCTTCTGATAATTACCCTCTCCCAGCCCTCCCCGAGGGAGGGTATAAGCCTTCCCTTGATAGAATATATGGTTGTGATAAACAAAGCGTTCTCACCTTATAAGGCTGTACAAATTTATGCGAAACCCGAATGACGGGTGGAGCGGCTACGCTCCTATGAGCAGCCGGAATATCCGCATTTCAGACAGATAAAACATCCTTCTGCCATCTGAATTTCATTTCCGCATTCTGGGCACTTTACTGTTTTAATTTCGCCTGTCGGATTGTATTCTTCTTTAGTTTCTTCAACAGCAGGTTCTTCAGCCTTTGCTTCTTCAGTTTTCTTCTTATCATCCAAATTCATCGGCTGGAACTGACGCGAATTGTTTCTGTAAACAGTTATTCCTTTCAAGTTATTTTCGTAAGCAAGAATATAAGCTTCTTCAATATCTTTGCGGGTTGCATGTTCTTCAAAGTTAACTGTTTTAGAAACCGCGTTATCTGTGTGAAGCTGGAATGCAGCCTGCATTTTTACATGCCAGTATGGTGAAACATCATGAGCCGTTACAAAAATACGTTTAGCCTCTGCAGGCACACCGTTAACATGAGCTACGGAACCTGTTTTTGCGATTTCTTTCATCAAATCTTCCGAATAGAAGCCGTGTTCAATTGCATAATCCTTGAATATCGGATTAACTTCAAGCATTTCAGTTCCGTCCATGATTAATCTTGAGAATACAAGACCGAACAGAGGTTCTACACCGCCTGAAGCTCCTGCTATCATAGAAATTGTACCTGTTGGCGCAATACATGTTGTTGTTGCGTTTCTGATACCGTATTTTGCGATTTCTGCATCAAGCTCTTTCCATTGTTCATCAGAGATTTTACCTGCTGATTTACCTTTATACTTGTTATAAAGGTAGTCAGGTCTTTCGTAAACACTGCCTTTGAAGTTATTAAATCTTCCTCTTTCTTTGGAAAGTTCTATTGATTCGCATTTTGATTCGTAATCAATAAATTCCATAACCTGACCGGCAAGTTTTGTACCTTCTTCTGATGCATAAGAAATGCCGAGTTTCATAAGCATATCAGCCCAGCCCATTACACCTAAGCCGATTTTTCTGTTATTTTGAACCATTTCAGAAATCTGTGGCAGCGGGTAATTGTTGACTGCAATTACGTTATCCAAGAATCTGATAGCAGTTCTTGTTGTTTTTGCAAGTAAATCCCAGTTGATAGAGCCATTTTCAACCATTCTGCCAAGATTAATTGACCCTAAATTGCAAGCTTCATAAGCAAGAAGCGGAACTTCACCGCAGGGGTTTGTTGATTCGATTTCACCAATTAAAGGAGTCGGGTTATCGGAATTCATTTTGTCAATAAAGATTATGCCCGGTTCGCCGTTTCTCCATGCGCCGTCAACAATCATGTCAAACACTTTTTTAGCGCTCATTCTGCCTGCAACGGTATTGTTTTGCGGATTGATAAGCTCGTAATCAGTGCCGTTTTTCAAAGCTTCCATAAATTTATCCGTAATAGCAACCGAGATATTAAAATTATTTAATTTATTGTTATCGCTTTTGCATTCGATAAAGTCTAAAATATCAGGGTGATCAACTCTTAAGATACCCATATTTGCACCGCGTCTTGTTCCGCCCTGTTTAACGGCTTCCGTTGCGGCGTTAAATACTTCCATAAAAGATACAGGACCTGAAGATACGCCCATTGTAGATCTTACAACGCTGTTTTTCGGTCTCAATCTTGAGAATGAAAAACCGGTACCGCCGCCTGATTTATGAATTAGCGCAGTATTTTTAACGGTTTCAAAAATCCCTTCAAGAGAATCTTCAACCGGAAGAACAAAGCATGCAGCCAATTGTCCGAGTTCTCTTCCTGCATTCATCAATGTTGGTGAATTCGGCATAAAGTATCTGTTAGTAACGGCTTCATAAAATCTGTCTGACAATTTGTCAACGTCAGCTTGAGATTTCCCGAATTTTAAATCTCCTGAAGCAATGGTATCTGCTACACGTCTGAACATATCAGCCGGTGTTTCAACACATTTCCCCTCTTTATCTCTTTTCAAGTATCTTTTTTCAAGAACCTTAACGGCATTTTCGGATAAATCCAATTTATCCATACATGTGGTATCTGTCACATTAAC
>CALVCJ010000093.1 GCA_944326015.1 Candidatus Gastranaerophilales bacterium | reverse complement strand
GCCGGCTTTTCCTAAAATTAAAAGACATTGATAAAGTTTCCATCAAACTGTCAATGTCTTTTTATGCTAATATAAAAATTGTAATTTAATTGTTAAAATTTAGAGGGCGTTTTTTATGAAAGTTTTATTATTTAACGGCAGTTCAAATGAACATGGATGTACTTATACTGCACTTGAAGAAGCTGCTTCATCACTTAAGAAGAACGGAATTGAGACAGAAATTATTCAGGTCGGTAAAAATGCAATCCGCGATTGTATCGGATGCGGAGGGTGCCGTAAAAACGGAGGCAAATGCGTTTTTAAAGACGATATCGTAAATGAAGTTATAGAAAAAGCAAAAGATGCTGACGGTTTTATTTTCGGTTCACCTGTATATTACGCCCATCCGAGCGGACGATTATTATCTTTTATGGATAGATTGTTTTATGCTGGCGGTGCAAATTTCGCATTCAAGCCGGCTGCTGCTGTGGTTTCTGCAAGACGTGCAGGTACAACCGCATCTCTTGATGCAATTACAAAACATTTTACGATAAATCAAATGCCTGTTATTTCGTCAAATTACTGGTGTATGACGCACGGTGCTCAAAATTCTCCCGAACAGGCAAAGCAGGATTTAGAAGGAATGCAGATAATGAGAGTTCTGGGCGGGAATATGGCATGGATTTTGAAATGTATTGAAGCCGGCAAAAAAGAAGGCATTTTCCATCCGCAGACGGAAGATAAGGTTATGACGAATTTTATCCGCTGAATTTGCTAAGCTTTTAAGGCTCTGAGAGAGTTTATAACGGCTAAAAGCGCTACGCCCGTGTCGGCAAATACGGCTCCCCACATTGTTACGATACCGAAGGCGCCGAGGATTAAGAACAACGCTTTTATCCCCAGAGCAAATACTATATTTTGTTTTACAATACTCATTGTTTTTCTTGCAATGAGTATTGCTTTTGCAATTTTTGAAGGTTTATCATCCATTATAACAACATCGGCAGCTTCTATTGCAGCATCAGAACCAAGACCTCCCATTGCAATCCCGACATCGGCTCTTGTTAAAACAGGAGCATCATTAATCCCATCGCCTGCAAATATTACACTTTTGTTTTTTTCTTTCTCTGCAATTAATTCTTCAAGCTTTTCAACTTTTTGTGCCGGAAGTAATTCTGCATAGAATTTATCTATACCGAGTTTTTGAGCAATATACCGAGCTGTTTTTTGAGAGTCTCCCGTGAGCATTACTGTTTGATTTGCGAATATTTTTAAATTATTAATTGCAAGTTTTGCATCTTCTTTCGGTTCATCGGATATTACTATATAACCTGTGAAATTTCTGTTTTTTGCTGTATAAACTATTGTTCCTGCACTGTCAATCAGCGGAAATTCTACATTAAACATTTTCATAAGATTAGAATTTCCAGCAAGAATTTCTGCGCCTTCAATGTTTGCTTTTACGCCGTTTCCTGCGATTTCTTCAATTTCTTTAATTTTTTCCGAATCGATTTTTTCACCGTATGCTTCCTTTAAAGAAAGAGCAATCGGATGGCTTGAATAATTTTCTGCGTGTGCGCACATTTTCAAAAGTTCCTGCTCTGTTAGACCTTCTGGATGAATTTCCGTTACTTTAAATGTGCCTTTTGTAAGTGTTCCTGTTTTGTCAAATACAACGGAATCAGGATTTGAAAGAGCTTCCATATAGCATGCGCCTTTTATAAGTATGCCATGCTTTGATGCTCCGCCGATACCTGCAAAAAATCCTAAAGGTACCGATATTACAAGCGCACAAGGGCATGAAATTACAAGAAATGTCAATGCGCGCTGAAGCCAGATGCTGAATTCAGCATGTAAAATCACCGGCGGGATAACTGCTAATATAAAAGCACCCGCAACAACGGCAGGAGTATAATATCTTGCAAATTTTGTAATAAAGTTTTCCGCTTTTGCTTTTTTCGCCCCGGCATGTTCTACAAGTTCAAGAATTTTAGACACTGTTGATTCACCAAATTCTTTTTCTACTTTTATTTTTAAAAGGCCGTTTGTGTTTATACTCCCGCTGATTGCGTTGTCTCCCGTATTTAATTCCCTTGGAACTGATTCACCTGTTAGAGCTGATGTATCAACAGATGCATGACCTTCAATTACTGTACCGTCAAGCGGAATCTTTTCTCCTGTTTTTACAGTTATTATGTCGTCTTTTTTTACATCTGCCGGGTTTACTTTGGTTAATTCCCCGTTAATTTCAATGTTTGCATAGTCAGGTCTTATATCCATAAGTTGTGAGATTGATTTTCTTGATTTTTCAACTGCTTTTTCCTGCAAAAATTCTCCGATTTGATAAAGTATCATAACCATAACTGCTTCCGGATACTCTTTAATTGCAAAAGCCCCTGCTGTTGCTATAACCATTAAAAAGTTTTCATCAAACATATCTCCTTTGAATATGTTCTTAACGGCTTTAATTACAACATCACTGCCTGCAATTATATATGCGGTAAGAAATATTATGACTTTTGCAATTCCTGCCGGCATTACTGCAATAGCAAGAATAAATAAAATCAGTGCAAGTATAATTTTTACCAACTGCAATCTGTCATTTTCTTTTGAGTGTTCGTGATGATGGTGATGTTCGCACATATTAATAATCTCCTTAACGATTGAATGAATATTCAACTATCTATTAGTATTATAATTGAATAACCATTCAATTGTCAAGTGTATAAAACTATTTTGTTACAAAAATTTGACAATTGAACAATTGTTAAACTATAATAAAGTTATGGAAATTAAAAAGACAGACTGCGAAGCGATTAATCCTGAAATAGTTGAAAAAGTTATGCCTGATATGCCGCATTTGCGTGTTTTATATGATTTATCGGATTTTTTTAAGGTTATGGGCGATAGCACAAGAATACGTCTTTTGTGGGCTTTAGAGGAAGCAGAGATGTGCGTTAATGATCTTGCGGTGCTTCTTGATATGACAAAATCGGCAGTTTCTCATCAGTTAAAAATCTTGAGAACGGCAAAACTTGTAAAGGCAGAAAAACGAGGGAAAAATGTTTATTATTCGCTGGCTGATGATCATGTAAAGGTAGTGCTTGAGATGGCGCTTGATCATATAAGAGAGTAGACCCTCTCCCTAACTCTCTCCCCAATGAGAAGAGAGGACAAAATTATATCCCCTCCCTTGAGGGGAGGGGGGAAGGGGGTGGGTGATTATGCAGAGCCAAAAAGATAAAATCAGCCCTCACCCCGTCCCTCTCCCATAGGAGAGGGAGTATTTTTGTCATTCTGAGCCGACAGGCGAAAGAATCCAGCCTACTATGGCTGACGGAGGGCAGGAAGCCCGGAAGGCAAGCTTGTATCAATAATAAGTTTTGCCTAATTCTACCAACACCGCTTTAAATGAAATTAGCCTGCCCTCCTGACATCCGAACCTCTGAACTTCTGGGCTTCTATTATAGGCTGGATTGCTTCGCTAACGCTCGCAATGACACGTAACTTTTATGCAAAGCCAAAGTTTCAAGTTAAGCGGCACGCTTCACATTTTTTGTTTAAGCTCGTTTTTAATATCGCTTAGAGGGCCGTTGTTCGGCGTTCTGATGTTGTGATAATAGTTTTTAGCAAACGTAAACGGATATTTTGGAAGCCACGTAAATTTTATAAAGATATTTACCGTATCTGCCCCTTGAGAAAGCATAAGTTCGTCAATAGTTGCTTCGTGCGCGGGGGAAATTGAAGAGAAAACTTTTAAAAAGTAATCAGTGAAAGTAACGGCAGAATAACCTGAAGCTGTAACAGGATTTGTAATAAATTCTGTTACTTTAAAGTTGTCATCACCTTTAATATTTTTTACGTCATCGGGAAGCTGGAGTTCTCCGCCTGCAATTTGTTCTATTTCATACCACTGGCCGTTATATTGAATGCGCATAATATTGGGTTTTGGCATATAAATATCATCAAAAATATTATCAAGAATTACATTTCCGTTTCTGTCGCAGACACCGTATTTGTAGTTCTTTTTAGTAAGAAACATTCCGCCGAAAAGTAT
>CALVCJ010000092.1 GCA_944326015.1 Candidatus Gastranaerophilales bacterium | reverse complement strand
CAATGTTCTTTTATTATACAAGCTTGACCTCCAGACGTCCTGACATCCGATTAGCTGAGAATTGCCCCCCCCCCGAAATTACGGGAAATGATATTTCTTTTATTTAACTCTCCCATTATTGCTCCTTTCATATTTAAGATTATTATATAGTTATGTTAACACATTTTTGAATTTTTTTCAAGTGTCAATACACGGGCGTTAAAAAAGTTCAAAATCAACTTCATTATAAATATTAGCTAATTGTTACGTAATTAAATAAAAATTTACGTTATGAAACATTTTGCATCAAAGGGCATAGTTTATGCTACATTAGAAAATGTAAAGAGACAAATATTTATAGTTTATATAGGAGATTAATGAATGTCTGAATATCTGAGCAAAGAAGAGATTAAGCAATGGAGAAGTTCGTTAGAAAAGATTACATTAGAAGAATACGCTGCCAGATTAGGGAAAAAGATAGAAGAGGCTAAGCCTACAAATGATTTGATAGACATTGTTTTAAAAGGGAAACCGGTTGTTTCCGGTGAAAATGAGTGGAAACAAACACATGCAGAAAGATTAAGTTCAATAGCAGACAGAAGCTATGATATTGAAAGAGATATTGCACCAAGTCCATTTTCCATACACAAATTCCAAGAAGAAAAAGCCTTGGAAAAAACAGTAAAAGCCAAAACTGAAAAGAAATCCACTGTAAAAAAAGCTGCAGCCAAAACTATAAGAAAAACGGAAACTGACAAATCCAAAAATTTGAGAGATGAAGTAAGAATTGTATTTAAAAAAGCACTAACTGACAGAGAACAAAAAGTTTTTGACTACTTCGCGGAAAATAAAGGTAAAATTGTATATGCCAAAGATCTGGCTGCATTGCTCGATTTACCAAGAGATTATGTTTACAAATATATTAAAAATCTTAGAGCAAAAATCGACGGCAAAAATCTCCAAAACGCTGATAAAGGAGGCTTCATATTAAATTAAGCTAAATTTAGTCATAATCATTTAATAATACAACAAGTCTCTGCAAAACACAGAGACTTTATATATGCTATAATTCATTTCCAACCAGTTATCACATTTATTGCCCCTCCACAATTTAATTTTGCTCTTTCTTACTTTTTAAAAGTGTGTTATTAGAATGCAGGTTCAATAACCAATCTCTTAATCTCTTCTTTAAAATATTTATTATAAGTGTAAGGCTATGAATATTGCGGAATAAATTTTCAGTATTTAAAAGATATCGAGGGCTAAAGTTACCAAAAGTACTTAAAAAATTGCATGAAGAAAATGGATATAGCAACTCTTACACCTGATTTTACAATAAGTAAAAAAAAAACAAACCCTAGAATTTAGCGAAATAAATGAAATTAGTGATAACTTAAATTATGAAAGGAAATTCAGCTATATCAAATAACTATTTGCACAAAAGAACATTTACTCCAGCCATAAAATAATTTTTTAGCTCATCAATAGAACGAATGCGAGATAGCATTTTTAAGATATATAAAGGTCTTAAATAAAAACGCCTTACTGCAGATTTGTGAAGTTCAAAAACTCTTTCACGGCTGAGATAATGAGTGTTAACAGCAGGATAGTAATAAGCGTTTTCAAAAGATGTTTCCTTATCAAACAGATTATATTCTTTTGCGTAATCATAAAAAGTAGAACCCGGAAGTGGTGTTGCAGTGTAAAAACTAATAAAATCACTATCTAATTCTATAGCAAATTTTATTGTATCTTCTACCGTTTCCTCAGTTTCCCATGGAAGTCCAATTACAAAATAATTATAAATTCTTATTTTTGCTTTTTTAAAAACTTTTACAGTACGACGCACATCTTCCAGAGTAATATGTTTTCCCATTTTTTTCAGCATTTCCTCTGATCCGCTCTCAACGCCGATGCTTACAAGACGACATCCTGATTTATACATCATTTCAGCCATTTCTAAATCAGCCGTATCTGCTCTCGTGTTTGCCGACCACGTAATTTTTAATCCACTGTCTATAATTGCACGGCATAATTTCAGTGTCCAGTCTTTATCAAGATTAAAAATATCTGACCAGAAAAGAAAATTTCGAATATTGTATTTTTCAACACATTCCTTTATTTCCGCAACTATATTTTCAGGGCTTCGGCGTCTGACTTTTGCGCCGGAAACCGGAGTTGCAAGACAGAAAAAACAATGAAAAGGACATCCGCGTGAAACTTTAATAGTTGCTTGAACTTTACTGTTATCCGGACGCCTGTAAATATTGTTATCCACAAGATGACGAGCCGGAAAGGGGAGTGAATCCAAATCTTCAATAAAAGGTCGTATACCGGTAAATTTGACCTCTCCGTTTTCTCTATAGTAAATCCCAAGAATATGCGCTTTTGGTATACCAAGCAGAATTTCTTTCAAAGTGTTTTCAGCTTCACCGAGAATTCCAAAATCCAGCTCATCATGTTCTGTCATAATTTTGTCAGCTAAAGCTAAAAAAGCCGCTCCTTTTGCTATTGTTATAATATTAGGGCAAATCTCTTTTGCTTTTTTTATTGCCTTCATATCATTAAGCAAAGTTGGAGTCGCTATATTTACAATAAGATAATCCGGCTTAAATTCTCGCAAATCTTTTTCAAAATTTCCTCCCAGACTGTAATCCTGAATTTTTACCTCAAAATCTTCTTTTTCAGCAACTGCTGCCAGATACATTAAATCTGTAGGCGGTAAAGGCGGAATAACAATTAAATTTCCAGTTGGCTGCTGGCATCGATCTTCTCTATTTAACACCGGAGAAGGTGGATATATCAAAAGAATTTTCTTTTTCATCAGAACTTTTCCTTAACAGTATTTGTAATAACTGCAGCAATCGTAAGACTAACAGCACCAATCAAAAATGCATATTCCCAATGGTAATTTATATAATCAGAGCCCATTGCATATGAACACTGTGAAATAAACCATGCAACAAGCGTACATACAAAGACCTGAGGGCCAGCAATAAAAATATTAAAAATTCCCATAACAGCCCCTTCCGTACCTTTTTTTATAAATTGGGACAACATTGCAAACGGGAGTGCACAAATACTTGCCCAGCCAATACCGGCCAGCCCCATTAAGGCAGCTACAGCTTTCGGCTGTTTTGTAAAAAACATCCCTATATATGCAAGCACCATTGTAATTAATGAAATTATATGAACTCTTTTATTTGTATATTTGGCAGAAAGAACTCCTATCGGGATAGCAACAAGAAAACAAACTAGATTAAATATTGCAAAACATACAGAAGAAAAATTTGTTCCATTCAGTGTTGCCTGTATATAAAGCTCTTTTGTATAATCAGAAACTGTTGTAAGATCTGGAACACAGTAAATTGTGTGAACAGCATACTGTGTGAAAAATATCATCATACACATCGTACCAATCCAGGTAAAAAACTGCATCGCACAAATTTTTCCGACCTCAGGAGACAAAGCAAAAAAGTTTTTTAAAGAATTCCAAAAACTTCCTTCTTTTATCTCTGCCGTTGCAACATCCTTTATCATTTCTTTTTTAGAGCTATATTCTTTTATTGTTATACAAGTCCAGATCATACCGAGAGTAAAGGCCAGAGCAGCCATAACAAACTGAGCTACAATTGACATTTGATACCCCACAGCCCACTTCAAAAATGGAGCTGTACCGGCAGCAACTACAGAGCCCAAACCTATTGCAAGACTAATATAAGAATTAGCTATTGAATATTGCTCCTCTGGAACTACATCAGGTACAAGCGCCCTATAAGGTCCCTGAGCCACATTGACACAAGCATCAATAATCCATATCATAATTGCAGCAATAAAAAGAGCAGTCAAAGGCGGCAGATTAACTCCTGTAAAATTATGCAAAAACTCTGTAACAGTTTCTGAATTAGGAAAAATCCACAAAGCCAAAGAGGCAAGAAGAGCACCACCTAATAAATAAGGTCTTCTGCGTCCCAAAGGAGATAATGTTTTATCACTTAATGCACCGACAATAGGCTGAACAACCATTCCTGTAAAAGGTCCGGCAAGCCAGATTAAACCGTATAAGAAAGGTGAAGCACCTAAATTCTCAGTAACTGGACCGGATAAAATTATCCTCATCTGCCATGCAAATTGCAGGCCAAAAAATCCTAACGCAAAATTCAAAAATTGCATAGTTGTAAACTTCTTCAGAACAATATTATCTTCCATCAATATCTCCCCAATGTAATCTGTACATTAAGATTACTATTAAAATACAATCAGGTCAAGCATATATTTTTTATAACATCAATAATAAAACATTGACAAATTTCATAAAATCGTAAATAATAAATTTATAAGAAAAATTTAGGAGGATGAAAAATGTTGTATAGAGAATCTTTGAACTGCCCCCCCCCCGA
>CALVCJ010000091.1 GCA_944326015.1 Candidatus Gastranaerophilales bacterium | reverse complement strand
TATTTTTTCAATTCATTTATATTAAGATTTTTTAATATTGTTGACTTTTTAAACTGAAACTCAACCACATTAATATGATAATGTTTAATTAATTCTACAAGACAATCTTGGAAATTTGCTGCATCAAAATTAAGATAAAAATTATTTTTTCGCTGCAGATAAGGGCAATCATTTTGTTCTGACAGAATATATGCATTCCAACCCTGTTTTTCCAGATATGTTATGTACTGGTGCATTCTTGTTTCGCAGCCGCCGGCAATTATCAAATTTGATACTACAAATAAAATACTTTTTTTGTTGTTGTTTTCGTATAACTGAAGATTTTTTTTGTTTAATTCGATATTTTGAGAAACAGAATTTTTAAGCCATTCTTTATTTTTATAACATATTGATATTCCAAAGATTTTAATTTTGTTGTGTTTATAATCGACAGTATCTTTAACGCTCCATTCAAGTAGCGGTATGAAATTAAATAAATATAGCTTTTGTTTTTTTGAACTTTTATTTACTGGTAAGTTAATTTTCACTATTTTTAATTACTAATGTTTCGTGCTTTAAGATTTTTATACTCAACTTAATTACATTTGTGTTGAATTTATGCTAAAAGGCTTGATTAGTAATAGTTATAGCTGATTAAATAAACAATATATTAAAAATTTTAACAACAATTTTTTAAAAGTATATTAAAATTTTTCTTTATATTATAATATTTTTAAAGATTTAAAAATATAATTCAACACAAATGTAATTAAGTTGAGTTAAGCTTTAAATAATATGTAGTATTCCACGAGAGTATAAATGGGTCAATTTTCACATCAGACAATAAATAAATCAGGTTTTACAATTCTGTGTCATCGGGGTTATTGGCAAACAATAGAAGAACAAAACACCAAAACCTCTATTTCACGAGCTTTTGATAATGGTTTTGGTATAGAGACTGATTTGAGGGACATAAAAGGTAAAATTGTAATTTCTCATAACATGCCTCAGGGTAACGAAATGTTGTTTGAAGATTTATTAAAACTTCTTGACGGTAGAGATTTAACTCTTGCATTGAATATCAAAGCCGACGGCATGGCAGACGAGATTAAAAGACTGCTTGAGAAATACAATGTTTCAAACTATTTCACCTTTGATATGAGTATTCCTGAAATGGTTTATCAGCATAAAACGGGACTCAATGTTTTTACAGGGTTTAGCGATATTGTTCCGGAGCCAATTATGTATGAACAGGCAAAAGGTGTTTGGCTGGATTGTTTCAATTCTGATTGGTTCGGAGAAGCAGAAATTCAAAATCTTTTAAATCAGGACAAAAAAGTTTGTATTGTTTCGCCTGATTTACATAAAAGAGAATATAAAAGTGTGTGGGAAAAATATAAAAATATGAATGGGATAATGCTTTGTACTGATTATCCTATGGAAGCAGAGGTGTATTTTAATGACAAAACTTAAGGCAGTAATCTTCGATATGGACGGAGTCCTTATTGATGCAAAAGACTGGCACTATGAAGCCTTAAATCAGGCATTAGATTTGTTTGGCTACAAAATTTCAAGGTATGACCACCTTGTAACGTTTGACGGACTGCCAACCAAGAAAAAGCTCGAAATGCTTTCAATTGAAAAAGGCTTACCGAAAGGTCTGCACAAATTCATCAATCACATGAAACAGATTTATACAATGGAACATGTTTATATGAAATGCAAACCGCTTTTTTGCCACCAGTATGCTTTATCAAAATTAAAAAATGAAGGTTATGGTCTTGCACTTGCATCAAATTCTGTGAGAGTAACCATTGATATGATGATGGAAAAGGCGGATTTGCAGAAATATCTTGATTTTACTCTTTCAAATCAGGATGTTACAAAATCAAAGCCTGATCCTGAAATTTATCAGACGGCAATAAAAAGGTTTGGCTTAAAGCCTGAAGAATGTCTTGTTGTTGAAGACAATCAAAACGGAATAAAAGCAGCTTTAGCAAGCGGAGCCAATCTTTTAAAGGTAGAAACTGTGCATGATGTAAACTATCAAAACATCAAAAATCGCATTAGAGAAATTGAAAGCAGCGGTATTACATCTGACAGTAAGGTTTTAATGACAGGAGGTGCCAGATAATGAATATATTAATTTTAATGGCAGGCTCTGAAAAAGATTTTACGGAGAAAGGTTATCCTAAATACCTTATAGAAATTCAAAACAAACCTATGATACAAAGAACTATTGAGCATCTTGAAACCGTAGGTGATAGTATTACCTGTATTATACGAAAAGAAGATCAGGACAAATATTTCTTAGGTGATACATTAAAGATTTTGTGTCCAAAATGCAAGATTATTGAAGTCGCAGGTGATACAAAAGGTGCTGTATGTTCTGCTCTGTTTGCTATTGATGAGATTAATAATGATGAAGAACTTTTATTGATAAACGGAAGTCAATTGATAAAAACAGATATAAGCCCTGCGATAGAAGATTTTAGAAAGAGAAACCTTGACGGCGGAATTGTCACAATTAATGCTGTTCATCCGAAATACAGTTCGGTTTTGCTTGATGAAAATAATCTTGTTGTCCAGACAAGCGAAAAACGACCGATTTCAAATATGGCATCAACAGGCTGCTGTTACTTCAAAAAAGGTGCTGATTTTGTAGGTGCTGCTTTTGCAGTTATTGAAAAAGATGTAAATACTCAGGGGCAATATTACATTAGTGCCACATTTAACGAAATGATTTTAAACAATAGAAAAATCGGGATTTTTGAGATTCCGAAGAAAGATTATCTGACTTTTTCAAATTATCAGATGTATGAAAAATATTTAACAAACAAAAGAGGATAAGGTGGAAAAAAGATATTTCAAAAATATAGATTTTTTAAGATTTGTATTTGCGGTAATTATTGTTACCCTGCATACAATCGGTATAGCTTGCTCAAATATAAAAACATTTCCGTTAATTCATTACATTCGTTCAATAGATAAAAATATGCCTGTATGCGTCGAGTTGTTTTTTATAATTTCCGGATTCTTTTTGATAGTTACATTAAAAAAAGATTTAAGTGTAATTCAATTTTTAAAAAATAAATTTATCAGATTATCACCTGTAATTATATTTACAGTATGTTTATTTTTAATTACCGCAATATTTAAAATTACTAAATTTTATTTTATCGATAATCTTTTTAGTATATTTTTTCTTAATGGGTTAAATATTGCAAATCACCATTCACCGTATGGCGGTTTAGGGAATGTTCATTCTTCATGGTATGTCTCTGTACTTGTTTTTATAAGCATGATATTTTTCAGCATTATAAAAAAATATGGATTTAAACTATTTAATCTTATCATTCCGGTATTAATAGTTCTGGGGTTATATTGGAAAAGTTATAACATTAAAGGTGCAATATCTTTTCACTTGATCAGAGGTATTTATGCAATAGGTATTGGGACAGTTCTCGGAATATTTTATTTGCGTTATAAGGATAGTATTAATAATGTAAAGTTAAATATATCAAAGAGATTAATACTAACCTTATTAGAAGGTGGAATATTAGCTTATTTATTATATGGAATCATAACTACAAAAAGCCATCTTGTTATGACAGATATAATATTTTTGTTTGTAATTTTGTTTATTCTGTTTATCATCCGAGGAGGTTATATATCAGAATTACTGAATAATGATTTTTCTGTAAAGTTAGGTTCTTATTCCTATTCTATTTATATAACACATAATTTATGGCTTGATATTTTTAAAAAATATTTATTTACACCGGATATTGCCAAAGTATATCCGGAGTATATCGGGGGGGGGGCAGTTCTGGCAGTATTCATATCAATAATTTTTGGCGTTTTAACTTACTACGTTATAGAAAAACCGTGTACAGGATATTTAAAAAAGAAATATATAAAGGAGAATAACAAATGATTAACATTGTAATACCAATGGCAGGGGCAGGTTCAAGATTTGCTAAAGCCGGATATGATAAACCAAAACCGTTTATAGATGTTTTGGGCAAACCTATGATTTGTCATGTTCTGGACAACCTGAATATGCCGGATGCTAGGTTTATTCTGCTAGCAAGGGCTGAGCATTACAGTAACGAACAGGAAACCGTTAATTGGATTAAAAAGAATTATAATGTTGAATTTGTTTTGATAGATAAATTAACAGAGGGAGCTGCCTGTACAGTTTTGCACGCTCACCGTTTAATCAACAATGATACTCCGCTTTTGATTGCAAATTCAGACCAGATTGTCGATATGAACATTGAAGATTATATAAACGACAGTGAAAAAAGAGACTTAGACGGTTCTGTGCTTTGTTTTGAGGATAATGATAAGAAATGGTCTTATGCAAAACTGGATGAAAACGGACTGATTACTGAAATCAGGGAAAAAGAAGTCATTTCAGAAAATGCGACCGTAGGAATTTATTATTTCAACAAAGGCAGAGATTTTGTTGAAAATGCAATCGATATGATTGTGAGAAACGAACGTGTAAATAACGAGTTTTATGTTGCACCTGTTTATAACTACGCAATTAAAGAGGGTAAAAAGTTCGGGATTTATACAATTGATAAAACTCAAATGCACGGAACAGG
>CALVCJ010000090.1 GCA_944326015.1 Candidatus Gastranaerophilales bacterium | reverse complement strand
TTACGTATTGCTCTAAACGAATTTTGCAAATAAAATCAATAAAAAGCACAACTATGACCCATTTTGTCGTAGTTGTGTTTTATTATAATTATAAGAGAGGTCGAACATGAATAAAAATGCTATCTTAAAAAATATTAAAGAACTGGACAATAATGCAGTGTTTTCACTTTCTCTAACCTCAAGAGAACTGTTTCATAGTAATTTTTGGGCTTGGTTATTGAGAAAATATCGCCGGATTTTTACTTCTGTTTTTTATCCGAATTATGACGGTAAAAGTAATGTAGAAGTTTTAAGAGAAAAGTATAATTTTGACCTGCTGCTTAAAATAAATGATGAATACATTATCATCGAAAATAAATGTAAATCTGTACCAAACAAGGCTCAATTAGAAAAATATTACAAAAAAATAAAAACAGATAAAAAGAAAATTGTTTTAGTCAGTTATTTTGCACCATTATTTTTATCTACATTATCTGATTTCGAAGAATTTATATCATACGAAGAACTGTATTCTCGCTTAAAAAAGGCTTTTTATAATAATATTAATTCTGAATCTATTGAAAAAAATGACAAAGTTTTAATCCAAAGTTATATTGATTTTCTTGCATTATTGAATGAATTTCAAGCAAATATAGCCATAAAATCTGATGACAAAATAAAAGATTTATGGTCGGTTGTAAGGGATACTGATATTCAAAACGAACTGTACAAAATAAATTTTCAAAAATCTTTTGAACGTACTTATATAATAAAACTGACTGAAAAAGTTTTAGAAAATTTTAGATATAAAGAATTCATAGATGATATTCGTATTGACTGCGGTCGGGATTTAAAAATGTTTAGCGATATTCTTTTCTATTTTCCGGGTGCCTGGGATAAAGATGAGAATAAGCGTCAAGATTTATGCTATCTTGGTGTAAGTTTGTGGGGTGATGAGTATAGATATTATGCAGGATTGCATAAAATTCAATGCGGAATTTTTGCTCCTAAAAAAGATAAGTATGACAAAGAGAATAAAAATGCAGGTTTCAAATATTTGAGTGAAAACTATAGCTGGCTTTTTGAACAAGAAGACACTTGTAAGTGGAATGGTTACAGTTATGAGAAGGAAATGTATTTATATAAAAAACTGGATATTTCTAATCTGACAGTCAAAGAGTTAGCAGAAAAAGTTGTACACGATTTAGAGTTAATTTATTTTTATTTAGAAGCAAGAAGAGGGAAAGAATGTCAAGACTAAACAAAGTGGAAGAAATAATAGAACTTATGATTCTATAAGTTTTATGCAAACATGTTGCTTCACAGAACGAAACATAAAAACGGAAAGGAATAAAATGAATATTGACAATAAAACAGATATTACTTGTAAACTTGAAGAATTAGAAAATGCTGAAAAATTTAACAGTAAGGAAACAAATCATTCAATCCTAATTGCTTATCTATTATTTAATGAGCATGAATTTTTAGAAAAGTTTTTTGATAAAATCGGGTTAAAGACTTTAAATTCAACAAAAGATTTAATAATTCAAACTGAAGCAAAACATATAGATATACTAATAAAAAATGAAAAGTCAGTGGTTGCAATAGAAAATAAATTTAAAGACAGGAACAGAGAAAAAGAAAACAAAACAAATTCAGAACACAAGCAACTTAAAAGATATGAAGAATATATTGAAGAAAAATATCAAAATGTTGAAAAAAAGTTTGTATATCTGCGCCCGTTTTTACACGAACTGGATGAAGATTGCAAAAATTGGCAAACTTTTACCTACAAAGATATTTTAAATATTTTAAACAGCCTTAAAACAAACAGTGAACTAATTAACAGATATAAAAAAATTATAGAAAAGATTTATGAACCACAGGCAATATGTATATCTATCCTGAAAGAGATATTAAATTTAAATGATATAACAGATAGTAACATTGATGATAACAGAGGCGATATAAACGGTTATGCTATTGAAATACCTTTAAATAAAGAGTATGAGAGTTTTTTACAGATTGAACATTTTGATGCTATAGAATCCCGCGGGAAATTAACTATAAATTTAGTTGTAAAAACATCTGCAAAAACACACAAAGACGAAAAATTATTCAATCTTGTAGGTAATGGTACTGGTAATAATGAATATGAATGGGTTCAAGAAAAAATTTGTGATAATAAAGAATTTTCAAAAGAAATTGTCAGAGATAAAATTTTGAATTCAAGAATAATCAATATTTTAAAACAGAACAATATTTTTTAATATGACACGAAACGACATATTAAAATGCTAATATTATACTAAAAAGGATTTTGAGGTATAAAGTGTCAAAGTTTAATAGAACAGCAAAAGCAAAAAGTCGTTTAATCGTTATTGGTGATATTCATGGTGAAATTGAAAAATTAAATTCGCTCTTAAGTAAACTAAATTTTCAGCCTGACGATAAAATAATTTTTCTGGGTGATTACATTGACAGAGGAAAATACTCAAAAGAAGTAATTGAAAGACTTATTAACTTATCTCAAGTTGTTAAATGTATCTTTTTAAAAGGTAACCATGAAGATATGCTGCTTAATACCAGAATATCACGTAAGAAAAAAGATATTGAACACTGGTTATTAAGTGGCGGAATTTCTACTTATGATAATTATGGAGATTATCCGGCAATATTTAATATGCATGGGCAATTTTTTGCCGAATTAAAAACTTACTATATTGAACAAAATTATTTATTTGTACATGCAGGAGTTAAGCCAGGTAAAGATCTGTCATTACAAACCGAAGAGGATTTATTGTGGATTAGAGAAGAATTTTATGAATATAAACATAATTTACCCTTTAAAATTATTTTTGGGCATACTCCGTTTGCAGCACCTTTTATTAAAAAAGATAAGATAGGTATTGATACAGGCTGCGGGAAATTTAATAACGGGATGTTAACGGCTTATGATGTTACAAATGATTTATATATTACAAATTAATTTATTGCGACACAAAATGACATAGATTAATATTAAAATAATAACAGGATAAAAATTTGAGGTATTCAAATGTCAAGACTAAATAAAACCGAAGAAATAATAGAACTTGCAATGATGTTTCAGAATAGTTATTGCGGATTGTGCATTGATGATATTCAAGAGCATTTTGAATGTTCAAGACGTTCGGCAGAACGAATGAAAGCACTTCTGTTTGACTTGTTTTCCGAAAAAGTTGAGGAAGTTCCGACATCTGACAAGAAAAAGCGTTGGCGGTTTGTAAAAGGCACAATGAATGCTTTAATATCTTTTACGGCAGATGATTTTGCTAATCTTGAATATTTAAAAGGCTTGTCAACAGATGAAAACAAACAAAAACAGATTGATGAACTTGTTGCAAAAATCAAGGCTTTGACACCTCAAAAGAATTTAAGAACACTTGATACAGATGTTTCAGCCATATTGGAATCGGAAGGCTTTGCAGTAAGACAGTATTCAAGAGCAAAAGCAGACCCGAAAATTTTAGAACAATTAAGGTCTGCTATGCTTGCATTTAAAAAGATACGTTTTGATTATCCGATAAACGGTGAAACAAAGACAATTACGCTGAATCCATACGGGCTTGTTATTGCGGATAAATATTACTTAGTCGGATTTAACGATTATGTGAATGCTTTGAGGCAGTACAAAGTTGATAAAATCGGCAATTTGTCTATTTTAGATGAGTATTTTGAAAAAGATGAAAAATTTTCATTGACCGATTACTGTAACAATTCATTCGGAGTTTATCAGGAAAAGCCATTGAATATAACACTTGAATTTGATAAATCAGTAGCAGAAGATGTTTTGAACTACCATTTTCACCCTACACAAAAGATGAAACAACTAGAAAACGGAGATATACAGGTGAAATTTACATCAGGCGGAACTTATGCAATCTGCCAAGAGCTTTTCAAATGGGGCTGCAACGTCAAAATCAAAAAGCCTGCGGAATTAAGAGAGTATTACGAAACGTATCTGTATGATGTGCTGAATAGTATATAATTATAAAAATACAAATAGCTATTGCTGTATAGTTAATTTTGTGTAAAATTAGAGTGAGGAATACCGTTATGACTTACAAAGAACATCCTACATGGCTCGAAGTAAAATTATATACAGCAAGCAAAGATGAATTGGAAGATTTGTACATGAAGCATGAGCTGCTTCTTGACCCTCGAAAATATGCTGTATTCTTTTTCGGCACTACAACAACTTTGAATGCTCAGGAATATAAATTTCTGAAAGCAATTTTAACTAAAAAAGGTGAACGTGTAAAAGCAGAAAAATTAATGAAACAAATAAAATCCGAATGCAAGCCGGAGTTAAGACAAATTTTATCTTACAGAATAAAAAGCAAGATAAAAAAGAAACTAAAAGATGTTGCCCCAAAGTTCATTCCGTTAGAAGGCAACGAATGGGTTGTTACTGACCGTTACCCCTCTACTGTTTATGAAAAGGTTGACGGTTTTAATACGAAATTCTCTTATCAAGACTTTGATTTTGAACGTTATTTTGACATGCTCATCAGCGTAAAAGATGGTTATTATTTTACAAGTTTTATGCCTGCTTAATAAAATTTTACAAACGACTAAAAATATTTATTTGTGCCTATTTTAGCCTAGCTGGGTCGAAATACTTGATTTTATTGCTTTTTCATTTGAATGAATTCAAATTAATTTTTTTTATTGTGTATGCTCTGATATTATTATGCTTTTATATTTTTAGACTTACTTTTGACGATATATAAATTTGGTAATATTCCAATTATAGCAAGCATTTTCAAGATATATATATTTACAAAATAAAATTTTTTGTAAATAATAAAAACATAACAAAAAGAGGCAACCTACAGGCTACCTCAACAAATTTATTTTCGTACAAATATTATAATATAAAAATTTGGGAAAGGGAAGCCTGTAAACCTCATTTTGTAACAGTTTATAAAT
>CALVCJ010000089.1 GCA_944326015.1 Candidatus Gastranaerophilales bacterium | reverse complement strand
GCAAATTTATTTTTGTTAGCAATTGCCTCTTGTTCCCTCTGTTCAAATAAATCTTGATATGCATATGCAACTTTTAATGCTTTCTCTTTTTCTTCACGTAATTTTTGACGTTCTTTTTCAGAGCCATTTGTCCAGTGATCCCAAAAACCATCTTTTATCGCTGCTATCTTTTCGTCATATTCAGCTTTAATTTCTGCTTCTTTCTTAAAATAGCTATTAATAAATGTTTCCTCTTCTTTAGAGAGTTCAATATTTGGATTTGTAAAAAGTGATGAGAAATCAGAAAAAGTTTCTTTAGTTTTATCGACAATCTTTTTACCTAAATTTTTAGCCTTGTCCAACATATTAGTTGAACCAGTAAACATAAAGGCATCCTTTTGAATATATTTATATGCATAATTAGAATTAAGATTATTTAACTTTTGTTGTTGATTTTGTGTTGCGCTGTAATTATATGTTTGATAATATACTGGATTAATCTTCATAATTTCCTCTTTTTTAGATTAAACCTCATAAAGAATAAATTTGCCATTATTATTAAAAAGAATAACAAATAATTTACAAAAATTCATGTCCGTAAAAAGTGCTCAAATTCTAACTTTAAACTCTTTCCAGTCTTTTACCGGTTCTTCTGAGAATTGAATAACGTCTTACAAGGCATTAAAGTGTTATTTACCGCAATGTATTTTTAATCTTTCAGGACTTCTCAAATCAAACAAGCTTATTATCCCTTTTGTTTCAAATACAAAATAAAATTTAAAACTTGGTGATATTTTGCAAAACATTTTGACATCCAGATCTTTATCAAGAGAACATGTTCATGATCACTTTGTTTTAAAATTTTCATAATCGTTGAATGCTTTAATAAAGAAAAATAAAATGTTATTCAAACCATGTGTTCTTTTACAAATGCTTCATGACTATACCAATATTATCATAAACAAATAGCGAAAGTTACTCTCTCTTCCTGATCACAACCTCATACCCGAGCTTATCAAAAATATCAAGAGCCTCAAAATATCTAAGCGTACCTGATTTAATCTTCTTATGCAGATTCTGTCGGCTGCTTGTTAAACCCAAAAGCCTGTTTAATTCACTAACCGAACATTTTTCCTGCTTCATAATCCCGAATATCTGGAAACTTATTTCCTCAACCCTCTCTTTACTTATCTTTATTGTTTGCATTTAATGTCTCTCCTAAAATAATTGTAACAAATTGCAGCAATTTGTCAACTATAAAATTGACATTACACATAATCAGATTCATAATGAAAATGACGTGAATGCAACACAATACATATTGTGTGACATTACAGAAAAACGATGTAAAGCAGTTATAACAGCGTTTTCAACAATTCTCTTAAAACCGAACATTACCCGATGCAACATAACGTGTTATGAGTATGACGTTTAATGCAACATATTGAAAGGATTTACATGAATACAGTTCAGCCAATCAGGGACAAAAATTTAATCAGGAAAATTGAAACAATTTTAGCCGAACAGGGTACAAGAAACTTGCTGTTGTTTGTTTTAGGTACAAACAGCGGACTTAGAATCAGCGATATCTGGAAACTTACGGTTGCAGATGTTAAAGACAAAACCCATATCGAAATTCACGAACAAAAAACAGGTAAGCTTAAAAAATTCCCTATCAACTCAAAGCTTAAAAGTCTATTAGACAACTATATTATGAATAAAGAAGACACAGACTTTCTTTTCAAAAGCAAGAAGCATGGCAGGTTATGCAGGGAGCAGGCATACAGAATAATTAACAACGCTTGCCGAAAAGCAGGAATTAAATATGCTGTTGGGACTCATACCCTCAGAAAAACTTTTGGGTACTGGCTTTATTTGCAGTTCAAAGATGTTGCCATGCTCCAAAAAATATTTAACCACAGTTCCCCGTCTACAACACTTATTTATATAGGTATATCTCAGGATAACATAGATGCTGTTTACAATAACTTTGAGATATAACCAAATGACATATAAGTTATTTAGAATAGTAAGCCAGAATGAAAGGAATTTATTAACTTTTTATTGCAACCCCTCCTCGAAATCAAATATTTCGGTCCTCCCCTTGCGGGAGGACACTCATTATCAAATTCTATCAATGAAATGTTAACAATCTCGAATGAAAGGGATATTTTCAACCTGCATTTCAACAGGTACACTTGATGAAGCCCCAATGGCTTACAAAAATCCCGATGAAATTGTTAAAGCAATATCTCCGACAGTGGAGATAATTGACCATTTAAAACCTATGTATAATTTCAAAGCCGCATAAATGTTGCAAATATTTTATTCCTCTAAAAGCCAATCAATTATATTGATTTGTTTAATCCCGTTATGGGTTGTAAGCGGAACTTCATCTGTTGTAATCAAAAACTTCTGGTTATGATCTTTTATACTGTTTAAAGGTTTTAATTCTCTTTCAAGTGTTTCTTCTGCCATTACAGTCTGCGAAACCTGATAGTATTCGGTAATTCCGTTTTTTATAGCTATAAAATCTACTTCATTAACTCCTATTTTACCTACATAAATCTCATAACCTCGTCTCAAAAGTTCAAGATAAACAATATTTTCCAGATTATGCCCTAAATTCTGACGTTTTGTTCCCAGCAAAAATTGCTTTAAACCCAAATCCACAACATAATATTTTTCTGCTGTTTTTAAATACTGTTTTCCTGAAATGTCAAAACGATTAGCCTTATACAAAATAAAACTGTCAATTAGTCCTGATAAATAGCTTTCGACAGTCGGGGATGAAACCTTTCTCCCGTATGAAGTCATTGTATCACTAATTTTTTTTACAGATGCATTATTCCCGACATTGTCAAACATAAACTTTACAATACTTTCTAAAACAGTAACATCTTTGATATTTTTACGGGTTACGACATCTTTCAAGATAACAGTGTTATAAATTCCCTCCAAATAGTCATTAATAAGCTTCTTATCATTATCAAGCTGAAGGATATAAGGGAATGAGCCGTTTTCAAGGTACATTCTGAATTTTCTTGTCAAGTCTGTTTTATCCTCAAATGCTGATAAATATTCTTTAAATGATAACGGCAGCATCTTTATTTCAACATACCGTCCTGACAAAAGCGTTGCAAGTTCACCAGATAAGAAGTAAGCATTTGAACCGGTTATATATAAATCTACATTCTTTTTTATATACAGACTGTCAACGGCTTTTTGAAATTCTCTGACATTCTGAATTTCATCAAGAAATATGTAGTTCTTTTTATCTTCAATTAATTTATCAGATAAAAATTTGTATAATTTTTTGTAATCCGTAAGCTCTTCAAAGTCGGCATCTTCAAAATTTATGCTTGTTATCTGCTCCTTCGTTACCCCATTTTTTAGCAGGTAATTCCGGAAAAGTTCAAACAAGGTTGATTTTCCGCATCTTCTGATACCTGTAACAACCTTGATAAGCTGTTTATCTTTAAATCCGATTAACTTGTCTAAATATTCTTTACGTTCTATCATATTGCACCTATTTTATAATTATAAGTCATTTTTTACAAAAAATCAATAGTTTTTAAAATATACTTTAAAAACTTTATAAAATTCAGAAGTTTTTAAAGTATAATATATTTTGAACAATAGACGGAAAATTTAAAGCGGATGAGTAGGAAATTATAAATGGAATATTTTAACCAAAACAAATCATAAATTAATAAAATTTTTCTCCGCATTTTGTATTTACTATGATTGTCAGTTAATGATTTTATTTTAATTTTATTGAGTTTAAAAACTACTTCACTACACAAATATTACACAAAACGCTGATATAAATAAACTCTCATTATAAGATTTATGACACAAGATGATGAGATTGACTTTAAAAGGGCAAAATTTACCGTACGGTAAATTTTGCCCAAAGATTTATTCTGTTATGTGTAATTTTTACCGAACGGTAAAAAAGTTGATTTTTTTATTAAATTATTGTAAAATTTTACCGATAGGTAAAAAATGAACATAACAGATACTAAAACATTAGGAACATATATTAAAAATACCCGCAAAGACCAACATCTTACGCAAGCTGATCTGGCGATTGCGGCTAATGTAGGAGTAAGGTTTCTTGTTGACTTAGAAAATGGGAAAGAAACCGCACAAATCGGGAAAGTCATAAATGTTTGTCGTGCATTGGGGGTTACAATAGATGTAAAATCTCCTTATGAAAAAATTTAAGAGGTAAATGTTGGGTAATTCTTTGAATGTATTTTTGAATGATAAACATATTGGAATATTAGAAAAAGACGGCAATGGCGGCATAATTTTTCAATATTTGACTAATGCGGCTAGAATCTTATCTTTGAGTTTGCCAATTCAAAAAGCCACTTTTGATAATAACCAATGCAGAGGATTTTTTAACGGATTATTACCTGAAAGCGAACATACAAGAATTGCTATCGGGAAAAAATACGGGCTTAATCCGAAAAACGATTTTTCAATTTTGCAAGCAATAGGTTATGACTGTGCGGGTGCTGTTTCATTCTTTGATAGTTCTGATGAACAAACACCTTCAAAATACTTGCAAGAAACCTATGAAATAGACTATACACCATTAGAAGAAAATGAACTTGAAAAATTTATAAATGAACTCCCCCAAAAACCATTGGCCACAGGAGTTGAAAATATGCGGTTGTCTTTAGCCGGTGCACAGGATAAGACCTCTGTAATAGTTGTTGATGGACAAATAGGAATTACGAAAAATAATGTACCAACAAGCCATATTTTGAAACCGGCAATAAACGGATTTAATGAAACGATTGAAAATGAATTTATTTGTTTAAAAACTGCTGAAAAGCTAGGAATAAAAGTTCCTGATGTTAAAATCAGTTATGCCAATAAGACAAAATATTTTTTAATTAAAAGATATGATAGAGAAATAATTGCTAACAAAATAAAAAGAATTCATCAGGAAGATTTTTGTCAGGCTTCAAATATTCCAAGTGCATATAAATACCAATCTGAAGGCGG
>CALVCJ010000088.1 GCA_944326015.1 Candidatus Gastranaerophilales bacterium | reverse complement strand
CAGGAAAAACGTATCAATGAATTAGAAAAACGTATTCAAAAACTTGAGGCTAAAATAAAATAATCTTTTGATCTTATTGTACAGACTTGTTTAAACGCTTCGCTTATACCACACTATGAATTTCCCTCCCTTGAGGGGAGAGTGGATACAGAAGATAAGATGGTAAGAAAGTAGGAAGATAAGCTTTTTAATGTAAATAGTCTATCCTCCTACCTTCCTATCCTCCTACCATCCATAATAGGCTGGACATCCGGACTTCTTTTCTACTAATAATCAGTCCCCAACCTACTTGCTGCCATCCGATATCACGCTCTAACCATAAAAATGAAATACATTAAATAAAGGATTAAACTCAGCTACTATTTTGTTAAAATGTAAATGGGTTAATTAGACATTCATAGGAGAAATGCTTTATGGAAGACGGATTTTATCCGCAAAATAACGGAGAAATTTCAAATTCTATTACGCAAAGCTGGACTGAACAGGCTATAGAATGTTATTCAATTAAATGTGACTGCTCAAAATGTTCGTTGAAAAACGGCAGATATTCTTTTAAATGCCAGATGCCAAAGGTTATTGACATATTAATTCGATCTGCCGGAAAACCGGATGTCCAAACCGCATAGTTTACATGCTCCTTTTTATATGTAAACATTTTTTAATTCTGACGGATTTCTTTTAATCCGTCTTTTTATTAAAAAAAATCGTTGAAAATGGTTCCAACGATTATGTATTGTTATTAAATTTTGCTATCCCAAATCCCGGCAGCCTGTTCTTAACATATATCAGGGAATTATCTTGTAAAACCCTCATTGTGATATTTCACAAGCCTTGCAAGATGCCATTCTCTTGCACTAATTTCGTCTATTTTGTTTTTTATATCCTCAAGCTCGGCAAGAAGTGTTTGCAGATCTTTTCTCTGCATAGCCGGCTTTTCAAAATGTTCTTCGTCTTCCAGCCAGAATAACGGAAAACAGTTGTTTTCAAAAAGTTCTTTATCGTTCATAAAACACCACACCCCGTAAAATTTTTAAGTCGTTTCTTTTTTCTGATACTGAGTAATAAATGAATGAATCATATCAACAAGATCAAAATTTCCGTATTTAAAAGGATAAGGTTTATCAGCGTATTCGCTGCCTGTAAGTCTTTGCATTTCTCTTACCTGTTGATAATCGGCAGAATCAAAATTAAAACTGGTCATTTCGCCGTATTCAAGCATCAAATCTTCCATATCCGTAACTTTTTTTTCTTCATCCATGAGTACACACTCCTTATAATCTAATCTGTCAACAAAATATTTATCGGAAGTAGCGGCAACAATCTTTAAAATTTAGGATAAGTTTGTTACATATTTTTACAATATCCTCTATATAGATGTTTGACATTATACAAAATGTCATTAATATAATTTTGAGAAGGTTGTAAACGAGGTATACTAATGACAAAAAATAATAACGGAATATTATCCGGGGTTTATGCCGGTTTGACAAATACATATTCATATCTTGCATCTCAGTATCCGAACGGCCTTTCGCTTGAAAACTTAACTGAAGCAAGAACAAAAGTAGAAAATACAGGTCTTTTAAACCAAACTTTTGCATCTTACCTGCAAAATAATTTTGCCTCAATAGATAATGACGGTGATGGCATTATTACTGCCGATGAAATGAATAATTTATCAAACAGAATATCCGCTCAAGGTTTGACAAAGGCCGAATTAACCCAGCTTTATGCTTCCGGTGCAAGCGGTTTATCAGAAAGCACTATGTCAAAAATTCTTGAACATTTTGATGAAATGGACACAAACCATGACGGAAAAATTACAAGTGCAGAAATTTCAGCCTATGATATAAACTGTTCAAGAATGGAAGTTGAAGATGAGTTCAATAACCGCCGTGCAGCCGATATGTCAGTATTTTACGGCGACAGCTCGGCAGCCTCTGACACTTACAGTTTGTTAAGCTATAAGTATAAATCAAAAACCAATTAATAAATCTACACACTAAACTTAGTAACGATACTTGTTGGAAAGGAAATGACTCCCTCGAGGGAGTTATTTTTATTAACTTTATAATGAGCATCACAGTCATAAGTTTATCCACGAAATTTGGTTAAATAAAAAAGAGATAGATTATTCTATCTCTTTTTTATTTAGCTGGGGAGAGATTCGAACTCTCGACCTCACGGGTATGAGCCGTGCGCTCTCACCAACTGAGCTACCCAGCCATAATTGATTATGACATGTGACGCGTTTAATTCTCTCATAAAAAAAATTTAATTTCAAGCTTTTTATTTTGGGACTTATTTTTTATTGAATAACAAAATAATTTTCGTTTATAATAATGCAAGAAAGCAAAAAAGGTATATAATATATGATTACCGACATGACAAAGGGAGACCCCTTAAAACATATACTTTTATTTTCCGTTCCGTTACTTATCGGCAACATTTTCCAGCAGTTATACAACATTGCCGATCTTGTGATTGTAGGAAGAACTCTCGGGGTTGAATCTTTTGCCTCAGTAGGGGCTGTTGCACCGGTATTTTTTCTTATAACTTTCATTATTGTTGGTTTGACTAACGGATTTGCCGTTATAACAGGACAAAGGTACGGGGCTAAAGATATTGAAGGTGTCAGGAATTCTGTCATTGTATCAACAATCTTAAGTACAGTTGTAACTATTCTTTTTACGCTCGTATGCTCATTATTTATTAATCCGATTTTACACTGGATGAATATTCCGGATAATATCTATCACAATGCTTTCTGGTATGCTGAAATTATTATACTCGGGTTAATCATTACGACTATGTATAATATGGTTTCCAGTATTATCAGAGCTTTAGGCGACAGCAAAACACCTTTATACTTTCTAATTATAGCGTCTCTTGCAAATATTGTTCTGGCATTACTTTTTATACAGGTATTTCACATGGGAGTTCCCGGCTCTGCTATTGCCGTATTGTTATCACAGGGAATTTCAGTTATTTTATGTTTGTTATTTGTAAAATACAAGATGCCGATTTTACAAATTCATAGAGAAGAATGGTTAATTAAATTTGACAGTGATTTCTATAAATCAGCTTATGAACATTTGCGGGTAGGTGTTCCGATGGCTGTTCAATTTTCGATTATCGGAATAAGTGTTTTAATAATACAGAGTGTATGTAACTCTTTCGGATCAAACGTTATAGCGGCTTTCACGGCAGCATTAAGAATTGAGCAGATTGCAACTTTACCTATGATGTCATTCGGGGTTGCACTCGCGGCATACGTTGCACAAAATTTCGGAGCTGTGAAATTTAAAAGAATAAGATTAGGCGTTATACAAACTTCCATAATAAACATTTTATTAAGCATTGTTATGGCCTTTATAATGCGTATATGGGGAACTGACATTATCGGAGCATTTATCGGTACAAGCTCTAAAAAAATTATTGATATTGCACATAACTATTTACTAATTAGCACAATATTTTATTTCTTTCTCGGACAAATTTTTATTTACAGAAATGCTCTTCAAGGTATGGGAGAAACATTATTCCCGCTTTTAGCCTGTATAGCAGAACTTGTAATGAGAGTATTTGCAGCTGTATATCTGGCAATAAAATTCGGATATGTCGGAATATTTTATGCCGGTCCGATTGCATGGATAAGCGCTTCTGCCATTATGTTTTTCGGATATTTCGGAAGCATGAAGTATATTATTTATAAAGTCAAAAGCAGACTGCATAAAGAATTGTCTAACCTTGATTAAATATTTTTTCTATCTATAGATAAACCGTTTCGCTACTTGCAAAGATAAAAGTTTTATGACAAAATTTTAAGAGGGTTAATAAAAAACGCAAACAGCTTTACATCATCTGCGTTTAAAAAAAGGAGATAAAATATGTCAACATATATTGAAGATGTTTATGCAAGACAAATTCTGGATTCACGCGGAAACCCGACGGTTGAAGTGGATGTAAAACTTACAAACGGGGTAAAAGGCAGAGCCGCTGTTCCTTCCGGAGCTTCAACAGGAATTTTTGAGGCTCTTGAACTCAGAGACGGCGACAAATCAAAATATATGGGCAAAAGTGTCCAAAAAGCCGTTGACAATGTCAATAACATTATTGCGCCTGAGCTTATAGGCGAAAAAGCTTCTCATCAAAAAGAAATTGATACTTTTATGATTGACATGGACGGAACGGAAAACAAATCCAAGCTCGGTGCAAATGCAATTTTAGGAGTATCTCTTGCAGTTGCAAAGGCTGCCGCAAAAGCTTACGGCATGGCACTTTATAGATATTTAGGCGGAATTAACGCTTTAACTCTCCCTGTTCCTATGATGAACATTATAAACGGCGGCGCCCATGCAGACAATAACATTGATTTTCAGGAATTTATGATTGCACCTGTCGGGGCTGAAAGCTTTTCCCACGCAATTGAGATGGGTTGTAATGTTTTTCATACTCTGAAAAATGTTCTTAAAAACAAAGGCATGGCAACATCTGTCGGAGATGAAGGCGGCTTTGCTCCAAATTTAGCCTCTAACGAAGAAGGTATTGAAGTTATCCTTGAAGCTATAGATAAAGCAGGATATAACACAAACCAGATTAAAATCTGTCTTGATGTAGCATCTTCAGAATTCTATGAAAACGGTAAATATAACCTTAAAGGTGAAGGCAAATCTTTTGATAACAAAGAAATGACAGACTTTTTAGATGAGTGGGTAAAAAAATATCCGATAATTTCAATAGAAGACGGTATGGCAGAACAGGATTGGGAAGGTTGGGAAATGCTCACCAAACGTATAGGCTCACACTGCCAGCTCGTTGGAGATGACCTTTTCGTAACCAATACGAGAAGATTAGCCGACGGAATTAAACGCGGGGTAGCAAATTCAATTTTGATTAAAGTAAATCAAATCGGAACACTTTCAGAAACTCTCAGTGCAATTTCAATGGCACATGCAGCAGGCTACACAACCATTATTTCACACCGCTCGGGAGAAACGGAAGACACATTTATCGCAGACCTTGCTGTTGCGGTAAACAGCGGACAAATCAAAACCGGCTCGGCTTCCCGCTCTGACAGAATGGCTAAATATAACCAGCTTTTAAGAATAGAAAAAAAACTT
>CALVCJ010000087.1 GCA_944326015.1 Candidatus Gastranaerophilales bacterium | reverse complement strand
AGGCATAGTCATGGCAGCAACAATTCCTATAATCCCGAGCGTAATTAAAACCTCTGCTAAAGTAAACGCAGCTCGACGAATGTTGTTAGAATTATCTACGCACGTAGTAGCTTTGACTAAAGTGAATACATTATCTTTGAATGAATGCTGAAAATTCTTGCCTACAGTACATTTTGCGGGGGAAGGGAAACCTGAATGCTTGTCTTGTCATAATTTCAACCTCCTTCTTATAAGTATATTATTACTATTGTATGAATTTTGTCAATATTAATTTGTTTTATATTAATCAATTTATAATTGTAAAAAAGTTATCTATGCCTTGGCGGATGATCAGGCCTGTGGTGATGATGCCGCGGTGGTGGAGGAGGCGGTGGATACATAATTCCGGGGAGTGTAAATAAATTCAAGAAATTCGTTATTTGTTTCGATTTCATATAATCTTTCATAATTGCTTTATATTCACTGTAATTTATTGTATTAGGATTTGAACCTTTTTGATTATATGCTTCTGAAAGCCTGTTAAATTTTGCCTGTGTTTTGTATGCCTGTATTTCCTTGAATGGATTGTATAAATTATATCTGTTCCAATTTTTCCGTTCAGTTTTTACAACCTCTTTTGCCGAGAGTACGCCATTTTCGTTTCCATTTGCATCAATTTCATTGAATACCTGACGCATTGGTTTTTCGTAATCAACGTTACCATTATCGCCAATAATAAAACAATCCGGTATAGGGCTTACATCTATTACTGGTGCCGGAGCTGTTATGTATGCAGGCGGTGTGACAGGAGGATAAAATATCTGGGCGTCTGCGTCTTCTGCCGGTACTGCTGCTGCAATTGCTATTGCTGCTGCTCCGGCTGCATTTTTTAGTTTATTTGTTTTTTTATTGTTTTCTCCTGCAAAATGAAGATTTGTCTGATAATTCTTTATTGCCGAAATTCGCATAAAACACCTCTTTGTCTTTAGACCATATGATTATAATATTCAATAAAAATTTTTTTTGTGAATTTATTAAGAAAAA
Organism: Candidatus Gastranaerophilales bacterium; assembly: GCA_944326015.1. Lineage (GTDB taxonomy): Bacteria > Cyanobacteriota > Vampirovibrionia > Gastranaerophilales > Gastranaerophilaceae > Stercorousia. The sequence goes on along the minus strand of CALVCJ010000087.1, from coordinate 4,124 downwards.
TTTACATTTACCTGCTATAAACTTCACCTAAAAAATCATGCCAGTAATCTTTCCCTTTTTTAGCTGGGTGTGTATTGGTTAAGGCATAATATGCGCAGGAGTTATTTTTTGATATATCGGAAATTGTGTTTGAACAATATTTAGAGCCTATATTGTTAAAGTTTAAGCATGAACCGTTGCTACTATTGCAGCTTGTAGGGTTGTTTTTATGCTCTTGCCCCAATGGTAAAACTTTTCCGTCTGTTGTAAATATAAACATAAAATAGTCCATACCATACTGTATACATTCTTACAAAGAATGCATATTGTTAATAGTATAAAATTTTGCCATGGCTGATTATAAAGATGTTTTGAAAAGGATTGGGTTAAACTTCAGAGTTGAAAGAACCAAAAAACGTCTATCGCAGGAACAATTTGCAGAACTTGCAGATGTTCATACAAATTATATCGGGAAAGTTGAACGTGGGGAGCAGAATTTAACTGTCAAAAAAATAGTTGAATTGACAAATTCTTTAGGCCTGCCTGTTGATAAAATTTTAAATTTTTAGAATTTCAAAAGAATATTATTAGACTAAAAAAATACCGGCTTATAACAAAAGCCGGTATTTTTTTTAATTTATATGATTAGTGGCAGCAAGAGCATTCTGTGCAAGTGCATCCTAATGCTTCTTTTGCTTCTTCTAATCTTACTTTGATACGACCGTCAACTGCTATTCCTTCACCTGTTGTTTCGGAAATTAATAACGGGTTAATATCTAATTCGTCGATAAATTTGAAGTCGCTTACAAGTTGAGATAATCTCAATAATGTTTCCTGAATTTGGTCGATTTGTGCAGGTTTTGTTCCTCTTGCACCTTCAAGAAGTTTGCATGCCTTAACTGATTTAATCATATCCATAGCATCAATATCCGTTAAAGGAGCAATTCTGAATGTTACGTCTTTCATAACTTCAACGAACACACCGCCTAACCCGAACATCATCATCGGACCGTATTGAGGATCTGTTGCAATACCGCAAACCATTTCGCGGCTGCCTTTTACCATTTCCTGAATAATAACGCCTTCCAGACCGTCTAACAATCCTTTTGCTTCCAATCTTTCAAGAAGTCCTTTGTATTCTTTTCTCAATTGTTCTTCTGATTTGATGTTAACAACAACACCGCCTACGTCTGTTTTGTGTGATGTTGTTTTAGAAGTCATTTTCATTACAACAGGGTAGCCGATTGAGTTTCCGAGTTCAACAACTTCTTCTTCATTTGTTGCCAGACCGTATTTGCAGGCTCTGATACCGTATGCCTGTAATACATCGATTGATTCAAGAGTTGTAAGCTGTGCTCTGCCTTCTTTGATAGAGTTTGCAATAATTTTTTCAACTTTAGCTCTATCAACGTCATAGCAAGGAATTTTACCTTCTTCTCTTTCCATCCACAATCTTTGCTGATTTAATCTGTTTAGACCATCTGCAGCCTGTTCTGCATACATAAAGAACGGCATATTAACGTTCATGTCAGAAAGTTTTGAGAAGAATTCATTCTTGGTCATAAATACACCGATAATCGGTTTTTGTGGATTTTTAGTCTTAATTTCCATTAGAGCCTGAGCAACATCAATATCTTTCAAGCCTAAGAACGGAAGATAGATTGTAATAATCATATCAACGTTTTCATCGGCAATAACCGTTTCAAGTGTTTGTTTGTAGTGTTCGATAGGAGCTGATGCAATCATATCTATCGGGTTTTTAACAGATGCTGCAGAAGGTAGGAAGCTTCTTAATTTTTCTTTTGTTGCATCTGAAATTTTAGCCATTTGCATACCGTATTCACAAACAGCATCTGTAGCCATAATTCCGGGGCCGCCTGAGTTTGTAATGATTGCAACTCTGTCGCCTTTTGGAATCGGGCAGTTTGCAAATACTTTTGCAGTTTCAAACAAATTCTGAAGAGAAAATTCTCTTATGACACCTGACTGGTGAAGCAATGCTGCTGCTGCTTTATCAGCACCTGCTAAAGAGCCTGTGTGAGAAGATGCAGCTGAAGCACCTGCTGCTGAACGACCTGCTTTTAAAGCCAGGATAGGTTTTTTCTTTGTAATTCTTGAAGCTAATTTTCTAAAGTTTGCAGGGTTCTGAATTGATTCCATATATAAAAGAATCTGCTGGACATCATCATCATTTTCCCAGTATTCTATAGCTGTTTCAGCATTTACATCAGCCTGGTTGCCGATTGAAATAAATTGTGCAAAACCAAGGTTTAAGTCTTTCAAAATATTCAAAATACCGCCGCCTAATGCACCTGACTGAGATACAAAACCTATGTTTCCGCGTTCAGGCAGAGATTCTGCAAAGCAGCCGTCCATTCTGATTTCAGGATTGGTGTTTACAACTCCTAAGCAGTTAGGGCCTACACATCTCATACCGTATTCTTTAATTTTTTGAACTAATTGTTTTTCAAGTTCAGCGCCTTCAGCTCCTGTTTCTTTGAAGCCTGCAGTAATTATACATAAACCTTTAATGCCTTTTTCGTGACACTGGTCAATTGTAGATAATACAAATTTAGCATTTACAACAATAATTGCAAGGTCAACTTCTCCGGGAACTTCTAATACAGAAGTGTAAGCCTGAAGACCTTCGATAATACCGCCTTTCGGGTTTACAGGATAAATTTTACCGTTGAATTTGTATTCCTGTAATCTTTTCATAATATCTGAACCGATGGTGTGGTCTTTTGTTGACGCACCTATGACTGCAATTGATTTTGGTTTCATAATTTTGTCTAAAATGTTCATTTTTGTCGCCTTTCTTTTTTATTTTAGTAGTTTTAAATTATTTTTTAAAAATCTTTTAATTTTTCCTATCGGAGTGTTTATTAATCTTTGGTATGTCTTAGATTGTTTATGTTGTTCAATCATATTTCTGGCAATTGTAAGCCATTCTTCTGCAGAGTTATTTTGGGGGCTTTGTATTCCTGTATAGCCCTTATTTTCAAAATCGGTAATGAAAATTACATATTTTGCATTTTTGTCATTACGTGATGCCATAGTTGATTTTTCTATATGAAAATTCCCATATTCCATTGTGTCTACTAATTGTTTTAATTCTGGTTGTATTGTTTTAATGATTTGATTTTGTTCATCTGTGAAAAAATAAGGATTATCAAATAATAGTTTCCCGGTAAATTTTTGTTCATTTATTATTCGTTGTACTATCATTTATTACTCCTTTATCCTTATTAATATCCTGCTGGAATCCACTCTCTCACCCTGAATTTTGCGCCTAAATCTTTTGAAATTTGCTTGCAAATTTCAAGGTCAAGGTGTCTGCCTTTGTAGCCTTCCACAACGCTTGCAACAACTGGGATGTTTTCATCTCTGCAATATTTTATAAATTTTTTCATTTCAGCATAAGCTTCGCTAAATTTAGGTTGAGAAAGTTCATTATATTCTTCTTTTGTCGCAGCATTTAAGCTTACGGAAAATTCATCAACAAGTCCTTTAAGTTCGGGAACTACATTCCTATTATAAACAAAGTTAGCATGTCCGTTTGTATTAACGCGAATTTTTGTCCCAGGATAATGTGTTTTAATATATTTTGCCACCTCTTCCAAAACATCTAATTTCAGCATTGGTTCGCCGTATCCACAGAAGGTTACTTCGTTGAAACGTGAAGTGTCAAGCGTGAAATGCTGTTTTACTATTATTTCAAACTGTTCAATAACATCTGTTGCAGTTGAATTTTCATCATCAAGCCATAATTCCTGCCCTTTTACATCGCTCTTATCTTTTCTAAGGCAAAAGATACAGTCATTTGTACACATGTTAGTTAAATTAATATAAATTTTTCCATCAAGTAGATATACTAAAGTGTTTGCCATGACACGCCTTTCAATAATTTAATTATTGCACGGGCAAAAATTTTTTACAAGTATATGTTTTGATGAGAGTGTGGGCTTGAAAAAAATATAAAATATGTTAATATAAATATATAATAGATTAGTTGGAAAGGAGCAAATCATGGTTGAGTTAAATAAAAGAAATATTGTTTCCCGTAATTTCGGGGGGGGGGCGTTTCTGAGCTAGTCATAGGTCAAGAAAGCAATAAGTCCGAAGGTCAAGTTTATTTAGGAGGT
>CALVCJ010000086.1 GCA_944326015.1 Candidatus Gastranaerophilales bacterium | reverse complement strand
AAAAAATCAAGATATATTTGAAACACAGCCCTATTGGTTCAAAAAAATCAAATTCCGACAATGTCTGTTCAATGGCATTGGTTCTCAAACACTGAGCTTAACACGCAAAACAAAAACCGGCAAAAGCCGGCTTTCGTTTTGCAATAAAAAACTCCCCAGGTTGGACTCGAACCAACAGCCTACCGGTTAACAGCCGGTTGCTCCGCCATTGAGCTACTGAGGAATAAATTCTTCCGCAACTTAAATTAGTTGGGACTTATGTGAGTATTATATAATAAAAAATTTTTATTGTAAAGTACCTTTTTATTTTTTAGCAATTTTTTTTATTAAAATGTTTTTATATTTATAAGGGAAAATTTTTATGTCATGGGGTAAAATTACTTCAAAAATTGTGAATCTTGCTAGACCTACTTTGAAAAAAAGTAAATTAAAAGAAATGGATTCCGTTATTGGTGAAAGTAAAGTAAATAACGTTATAAAAACTAAGCCTATTCAAAAGACGTTAAAAGTTGTACAGCAAAAAACTGTCACAAATCCTGAAACGAGACCTGAAAGATTATTGCCGGTGAATCCTCCAAAACATTATGGAAAGCATAAAATAAAAAGATATTTATATCACTTTACATCTGAAGAAAATTATCGCAAAATGTTAGAAAGTGGAGTTATGAATACATCTAGAGATGGAGCTTTGGGTATATTAAACGGTGTTTTTATGACTGATTTAGAAAATTTAACTAAAAATTGGAGGTTTACAAAAGGTAGGAGCTCAAACTTTAGTGTTGCTTGCACTTTATTGGTGCATGTTGCTAAAGGACATAAGAAAATTGTTGCTATAAGGGTTCCAACAAAATATTTAGATCATAATTTTTTGAGAATAAGGAGTCAAAACCGATTGTTCAGACAAAAAGCAAGAGGTAAATCAGGCAATGCTGCGGATATATCGCATGAAGCAATCGGGTGCCCTGCAAAATTCGTAAAACTGTTTGCTCAACGCAAAGAAGCGGTTGAATATATTTATGGTCATAAGATTCCTATTGATCAGGTAGAATTTGCAGGGTGTGCGGATATTGGTGATTTTAAAACGATAATTGAGAATGCTGATAAAACTGCTCAAAATGAATTAATAATCAATGTTTTAAAAGTACTTTTTAAAGGACAGCCAGAGATAAAAGGTTTAAATATTATCAGTTGATTTTTGATAATTTAACGAGATTGTCAAAATCTTTATAGCGGTTGGAAAGTTCTTTAAATGTTCCGATATCTATCAATTCTCCTTCTTTTAAGTATATGAGTTTATTGCAGGCTTTAAGAGTGGACAATCTATGGGCTATTGCTATTATAGTTTTTGATGCGCTTATCGTTTTTAGCATTTCAGTTATTTCTTTTTCTACCTGAACATCCAAAGCTGATGTTGCCTCATCCAGAATTATTATTTCGGGATCGCGATATAGTGCTCTTGCTATTGCTAGGCGCTGTTTCTGCCCGTATGAAAGTCCGTTTGAACCTGTAGTGATAAGAGAATTTATGCCGTGTGGAAATTCTTTTACCACATCATATATTTGGGCAGCTTTTAATGCTTTTATCACTTCTTCTTCATTTATTTTTTCACATCCCCAGGTTACATTTTCTTTAAAGGATTTATCTATGATATTTATCTGCTGGGGAACATATCCTATTATATGACGAAATTGCGGAAAATTTGTTTGTGTAAGTTCGATGCCATCCAAATAAATTTTTCCGGAATCTGCGGGAAGCAAACCGGTTAAAATATCTGCAAGGGTACTTTTTCCGGCACCGGAAAGACCTATTATTCCAATAAAGTCTCCTTTGTATATATCAAATGATACATTTTTTATAACTTGTTTTGAGCCATTGTATGAAAAGCAGACATTTTTGAAACTGATTTTATTATTAAAATTCATTTTTTTATTTGTATTGTATTCAAATTTTTTGAAGTGCTCAAGATCGCATTTTTCGTATTGATCATTAATGCTTTTTACGAAGTCTCTTGTGGCATTAATATTTATAATAGATGATTGTATTCTGTTAAGTGCCGGAGCAATTCTGAAAAATGCTGCAACTATTATTGCAAAAGATGCGATTAAAGTGGAATCGTTATCTGAATTGTATAGAGAAAGTGCAAATGCAAGAATAATAAGAGAAATTACCATTAGCATTTCAATAATATATGGTGGAATTACATTGTAAAAGAACTGAATAGTTTGGACATTCCTGAATTTTGTTTCGACATCAGCGTAATTATTATAGAATAATTTTTCTGCTGATAAAATTTTTAATTCTTTTATATTTACAATATTTTCCATTAATGCAATTTTATATTTATGTGATTCTTGTGCTAATTGTTTTGAAAGTTCCGTGGTTCTTTTCTTAAAATATTTATTTTGAATATACATTGTGGTAGTGACAAATATTAAGGTTATGATAGCTGGAATGGGGAATTTTATAAATAGTAGTCCTATAATCATTACAACTATTATAAGGTTTGTGAGAAGGTTCAACCCTCTCATGACAAATCCGTCAATTGCCATATTGCATATTGTTTCTATATTAAATATTTTATCGGTTTGTGAAGTTTGCATTATAGTTTTATAAGGGGCATAAATATAGTATTCCATAAAGCGTAAAGTTATAGTTTTTTTCCAGTTGCTGACGAATTTTGTTTGGATATACTGTATGAATATCATGAAGATATTTTTTAAAATAAATATTATAAGCACTCCCAAACCGATAAGCATGCCTGTTTGCATATTGTCATAAGTCTGTAAATTATGCGGAATATACTGTGAAAAAGTGTCAGGAGTTATAATAAACATTATAAGCGGGTAAACAAGAGCTACACCTACAAGTTCCAGTAATCCGGCAGTAAAAGACAATATTGTAAATCCGAATAAATTAAGATATCTGCCTTTGCCATAATATCTGATGAATTTTTTATAGTTTTCTAAAAACATATTAAAACCTTATAAAATTATTAAGATATGGTATAATTTTATATTATAGTATATAATCATGGTAAAGGAAGGAGTAAATTATGTCAAATCCTATATTAAATGAAGATCGGTTTTCTGCCCGTGAAAGAATTTTAGACGGTGAGCCGATGACTATTCAAGGAACAGTTAGTAAAATATTTATGCTGTTTGCCTGTTTAATTGCAGGAGCAGCGATAAGTATTTATACGATGCTTACAACACCTGATATGACTGGTTTAATGATCGCAGCAGGAGGAATTATTGGTTTTCTTCTAGTTCTTGTAACCTGCTTTAATATTAAAATAGCTAAATATACGGCAGCACCATATGCATTGATGGAAGGGCTTGTTTTAGGTGCATTTTCAGCATTATTTGAAGCTCAATGGTATGGTATTGTTTTTCAGGCTATACTCGGAACTTTTGCAGTATTGTTTGTCATGCTTATGCTTTATAAAGCAAGAATGATTCAATATACTGATAAATTTGCAGCTGTTTTAAAAACTGCGTTGTTATCTATTTTGGTGATTTATCTTATACAGTTTGTTGCATCATTTTTTGGACGTGGTATCCCTTTTATTTGGGAATCAGGGGCTATTGGTATTGGTTTTAGCATTTTTGTTGTTGTAATTGCAGCTATGGCATTGATACAGGACTTTTTCTTTATAGAATCAGCTTCTCAAAATATGCTTTCTAAAGATTATGAGTGGTACGGAGCTATGGGGCTTATGATTACCCTTGTATGGCTCTATACAGAAATTTTGAGACTTCTCGCAAAATTAAATTCAAGAAACTAATCAAGCTGTTAAATTTATAATTTAAATCCCCTTGACAAATGTCCTTGGGGATTTTTTAATCTAAAATTTCTTTTAGTATATTGTATATGGAATTTAGTTTATACTTATTTCGTTTAAGTAGTTTATCTATTTCTTTTTGTATATTTTCAGGTTCCGGTGGCATATAATCAAAATCGAACAGTGCTTTGGGGGGTACATTAAGAATTTTGCATAAATTATCAAGAGTATCTGATTTTACAAAATTTATCCCCCTTTCAATGTAAGACATTGAATTTATGTTTACTCCTATTTTTTCAGCCAGCATTTCCTGTGTCAGACCACGTAATTCACGATAATATTTTACATTTTTACCGAAATTTTTCTTTATATTATTACTCATAGTATTAATGCCTTTTCTTATATTATTAATAAAATAAATCGGATGTTTAACATATTGATAATATGTAAAATGTGTGTTATAATATGATAAAAGGATAAAAGATATGAATAAAAAAGCATTTACATTGTCTGAAATTTAAATTACTATTGGTATAATTGCAATTGTTGCAGCTTTAACCATGCCGGCTCTAATTGTAAATCATCAAAAGAAAGTTGTAGCAGTTAGACTTGAAAAGTTTTATTCAGTATTTAATCAAGCTTTGTTTATGTCCGTAGTTGATAATGGTGATATGAGTACATGGACATTTCCGGATGATTATTATGATTGGGAAGGTTCATGTACTTTTTTTAATACTTATCTTAAAAAATATATGCAATATCTTGATTTTAAATGTGAACGAAAAAATACTACTTGGCCTACATATGGTGTAGAAATAACTCTTTCGGACGGTTCCGCATTCAATCTGGCCGGAACCTGGATAACGTTTTATCCTGTATCTGGCAGGAGAAGGTATGTAAATAGAGATATATTTTTATTTATAATGCTTAAAGACAGTAATAAATTGTATCCATATGGTTATGATATGAAAAGAGATGAAATTTTACAAAATACGGCTTTTGATAAGAATTGTCAAAAAGCAAATATTGTTGGTGAGTATAAGGCTCAAATTACAAGAGCTTGTGCCTCTGTTATAATGCAGGGTGGCTGGGAAATCAGGGAAGATTACCCTTGGTAAAGATTTTACAGCAGATCTGCATAAATTTTACCGTTTTCATATTTTGAAATTTTGGCCTGTTGTAATGTATTTAACAGCGTTTCATCTTTTGAGTTTATTAAAACTGTTAAATAATTTCTCGTAACTCCTTTGAGCATGCCTGTTTTTTTGTCAGGATGTTTTTCAATTAAGATTTCATGCTCTTTATTTATATTTTTATTGATAAATTCCGTATATTTTATAAAGCACAGAGCTTTAACAATATCCGCTCTTATTTGTCTAATTTTTTCATCAACCTGATCTTGTCTTTGTGCGCCTATTGTGCCTTCTCTGATAGAATACGGAAATACATGAATTTTAGTTAAGCCGGATTTTTTAAGATTGTCTATAGTTGTATGAAAATCTTCTTCTGTTTCTCCGGCAAACCCGGTTATTATGTCACTTCCGAGAAACGGCAGGTCAAACATTGAATT
>CALVCJ010000085.1 GCA_944326015.1 Candidatus Gastranaerophilales bacterium | reverse complement strand
AAACAAGATAAAGATGGGTTTTCTATACCTGCACAAATTAAATTTCTGCATGAGTATGCTAAGAAAAATAATTTTGAGATAGTTGAAAAATTTGTTGAAGCTGAGACAGCTAAAAAAGCAGGCAGGAAACAATTTAATGATATGGTTAGTTATCTGCAAGAAAATGCGGACAGCAGAATTATTCTTGTAGAAAAAGTTGACAGGCTTTATCGTAATTTAGTTGATTATTGTACGATAGATAATATTAAAGGTTTGGAAATCCATTTTGTTAAAGAAAATGAGATATTATCAGAAAATTCTCGTTCTAGTATTAAGTTTATGATTGGTATTCGAGTTCTAATGGCAAAACAATACATTGAAAATCTTGCAGAAGAATCGAAAAAAGGTCTAGACGAAAGAATAGAACAAGGATATGCGTTATATCCTGCATTAGGCTATAAATATGGAGATGATGGAACACATAAACATGCCATTGTTCTTGACCCAGAAAGAGCTCCATATGCTAAACGAGTTTTTGAGATGTTTGTATACGATAATTACTCAGCATCTACAATTAATAATATTCTGTATGATGAAGGATTAAGGAATCCTGATGGAAATAAATACGCAGTATCTACAATACAACGTATGCTTCGCAATGTTATGTATATTGGAGATTACATGTATCAAGGGAAATATTATCCAAATGGAAAACATCCTGCTTTAGTTAGTAGAGAACTATTTCAACTAGCTCAAAAAAAATTAAATAGTGCAGATGATAAAACTCGAAAACATGAAGTACAATTCCCTTATATAGGGATGTTCAAATGTGGAGTATGTGGCTGTAGTTATACTGCGGAATTAAAGAAAAAACCAAGTGGAAAACAATATGTATACTACCACTGTACAGGTAAAGGTAAAATAAAAACCTGTAAAAAAGAATCCTATATTAGTGAATCTAAAATAGATGCTTTTCTTGCAGAAATATTAAAGGGATTAAGTGATATCCCACAATATATAATTGACGTTATTAAAAATGAATTAAAAATAGCTCATGACTTAAAAAATGAATATAGTATTCATAGTCAAGAAAATATCGAAAAAAGAATTAAAGAAATTGACCGTATGATACAAAACGGCTATCAACGGATGCTTAAAAATAATAATGAGCATGAAAATGAATTATGGAATACTACATATCAGGCATTAAGAACAGAAAAAGAAGAATTAAGAAATCAACAATTAAAAATTGATGAAGCCGATGATGATTTTTATAGACAATCGGATTTAATATTAAAGTTTTGTAAGAATGCTCATGCTCTATTTATAAAAGCTACTCCTGATGAAAAAAGAACAATTTGTGAAATTATAGGTTCGAACTTTATCGCAAATGGTAAAAATATAGATATAGACTTATATCCAGTCTTTTATGACATTATTTCTATGAAATATTTAGGAACTGAAAAAATAGCAGGGTTCGAACTCCCTGAAACTCAATCAGGCACTAAAAAAGAGCCTCTTGAAAAGGCTCTTAATTTAAATGGCGGGAACGACGAGGCTCGAACTCGCGACCTCATGCGTGACAGGCATGCGCTCTAACCAAACTGAGCTACGCTCCCATATTCATTTATCAGTGTCTGTCGACATTTTTTATTATAATATGCTGATTTTTTTTTTGCAAGTATATTTTATACTTTGTATGAAAATCTGTAAATTATTATTTTTTTTTTAGCAATTTATTTGTTTTACATACATTTATCATAAATATGATTAATACTCCAAAAGAAAACTTGTCTTTTAATGGAAGATGTGCACAGGTTAAAGATGCACAGTGGGTTTGCCATATAGTAAATTCTATTTACCCACATATTTCTACTACAAGGTTTAGTCCGCAATTATATACGTTAAAATTGAAGAATGCTGAAGTATATAACAGATATTTACTTAAAGAACCTTTCTTTATTGCTGATTTAAAAAGTTTAAAGGAACTTTTGATTGCAAGCCTGTTTGATTGGCAGCAAAAAATGGTTGAGAAAATTACTAAAGTTAGAAAAGTGTGGATTGCTGCTGCAAAAAACGATTATGGAAGAATTAATAATTTAATATCTCAATTAAAGTATGAAAAGTTAGGCAATTGCGGTGAGGATGCTATGTTGGCGCAGGCTATACTAAAAATTAACGGTATTGATAATGTTTATACTGCTGCTTTAAAAGTTAATGATACAGAAATTGATCACTCAGTTTGTGTTTTTAACCGTGATGGAAGTCCTTTAAACAGAAAAATTTCAAAAAAGACTATTATTATTGACCCATGGCTTGGAACTGCAGATTTTGCTTCTAATATGTTTTTAAAATATAAAAATCTATGTAAAAATTACTTTTTTAAGATAAAAGATGATTCTAGACTTGAATTATCTAATATAAAGTCGTTAAACTTGTCTGGCGAAGAACTTTTATTGTTATCATTAAAGTATGATGAATTTATTTTCCCAGGTATAAAAAGAGAATTTATGAAGTAAAAAAGAGCTTTAACAAAAGCTCTTTTTAAATTAACTTCTTTAATTATATAAAGGTGCAAGCTTCGCTGATTGTTGCGGTATAACGCCTTCTTCTATTGATTGATAAACTCTGTAATCAATTACAGGGAAGCAGTTATCAATGCTTTCGATTTCTTTTAGTTTTGCTTCATCAATATTTCCGCTTTCAATCATATCGCAGATGGTTTCAAATCTGTCAACATGTTCTCTGAATCTATCTGTTGCATAATCTTTTGCCTGCCAGGTTGTAATTAGGAAAGGCCAATCTGAACTTTGCAATAGCAGATTTTCTCTTGCCATTTGGTTTAACGCTCTATGCAGAATTTTATCTTCAGGAATATTCGGATATTTATCTGCAATAGCATTTATACGTTTTTCACAGGCATGAATTATAGGCCACATCCATTCAGTTAAATGGTTATTCCATACATAGAAGTGTCCGCCCTGTCCCCATGAGCTTTCAGGAATTTGAATAGCTTCCTTTGGCGGATATTTGTGAACATATTCACCTGCTGTCATTCTTTCAACTTCAGGTAAGTATGTTGCGAATTTTTTGATTACCTGTTTAATAAACTCAACACCTTCAAACCACCAATGACCGAAAAGTTCTGTATCAAATGATACCATTACAAGGCCTTCTTTACCAGTTGCTTTCTTGTAATCATTAAGCATATGGTAAATAAGAGTTGTATAGTGATCTGTGTTTTCGTTAACTTTATTTAATGCTAATACTGGATCATAAAGCATTTTGTCACCTAAATCAGTTGTGGGTGATGTTATTCTCCAGTAATGCATGCCAGACTTATCATCTTTTTTGTGGAATTCTCTGTAAACTCCGTCACCAGGATAGCCGTCAGCAGCTGACCAAACCTGATAACCTGCTCTGTCATTTCGTCCCATAACAGCAACCTGTGCATCAGGAAGCCAGTAGGCAGAATATGTGTCATAACCGGTTGCAGGCCGTTCAGGAAGCGGAATATATTCAATATTCCCGTAAACACCTATTACACGTCTGTTACCGATAGAATTACCACCTTCAATTACGTGAGATTCTGTAAAAAAGTATTCAATTCCGTTATTTTGCAATGTTACTTCAATAGCAGGTCTCCAGTGTTTTTTGCCGTCTTTGCCAACATATTCGTATCCTTGTCTGTAAGCGCATTCCGGAAGCCAGCATCCGCATGCTTTTTGTCCGAATAATCTTTTTGTTGTATCAGAACCGACTTTAAATTGAGCATTCAGGTTGCTGTCAGTTGCGAGAAGTGGTGAAAAACCGTGGGTTGCTCCTGATGTTGTAATTTCAATACAACCTAGATCCTGATATTTCTTGAATTGACCTATTAAGTCCATTCCATATTTATTCACGAATGAATCTTTAATATTGGAAAACCAGTCAAAGTAGTATTTTGCCAGATATTTCAAGTGCTGGGAGTGAGCAACTTTTGGGTCAGGATATCTTTCCAGATCTTTTGAAACTTGTGCAATTCTTGAGTCAACATATTTTACAAATCCATGTTTAAGGTGTTCGTCACTAAGTTGTTCTGCAAGAATTGGCGTAATTCCAACAGTAAGTTTTGCCTTAATTCCTTCATCATACAGTTCAGAAATTGCATTTAGTAAAGGAATGTAAGTTTCTGCCATACACTCATAAAGATTTTCTTCCCCGAAAGGCCACATACCGGCTTTACGGTAATAAGGAAGATGGCTGTGTAACATAAATACGAATTGACCTACTGACATTTGCGCCTCCATATCTTATTTAAACGAATTATTTATAATATAATTCTTACTTATATATTATTTATACCACAAACGGCTAAAAAATATAATCCTTAAGGACTAATTCTTGTGTACAATGTTACAAAAGTTAAAATATGTTTTATGATTTATATGTGATTTTTATGTATTAATATTATTTCTCCGGAAGATTATTGGAATATTATTATCCTGTGCATATTTTAGCAATTTTTCGCTCATTATATCCTGAATGGTTTCGTTTGTGCCGTTATCTCTGATATATATAGCTTTTATTTCTGGATTATAAACATTTAATTCATTAAATCCTTCTTTAAAGTGACCGCCCATAATTTCTGTACGCATTGTAAGCAAATCATTAGAACTTTGTTCAAGTGCGGTTTGTATATCTGATATTTTAAATTTTTTTTTGTTCATTTGTTAACTGGTCATTTTGTAATCCTTAAATAATGTGGCTATTGCATTATAATCATCAGTAGTGATTTCCAGGCTGTTCTTTTTCATATTTTCTGTGATGAAGTTAAGTTTTTTATTTTGTTTAAATATTTTAATGCCCTTTAATTAATAATTATTAATATTTATTGCAAAAATTATACTTTTAGTTTAGTATTATAAAGCTCACATCCTCAGAATAGTCTGAAGTCATTAATCAGGCGTAAGAGTAAAGAAAGGCAAAATTAAAATGGCAAATATTAAATCTGCTAAAAAAAGAGTATTAACAGCGGAAAGAAACAGATTAAGAAATGTAGCTTTCAAAACATCAATAAAAACAGCTGTTAAGAAAGTATTGGAACTGGCAAAAGCCGATGATAAAGATGCTTTAAACACTGCAATGTCAAAAGCTTATCAACTTTGTGACAAAGCTGTTTCAAAAGGTATTTTGCATAAGAATACAGCAGCCAGAAAAAAATCAAGATTAACTAAAGCTGTAAATAAATTACAGGTTAAGTAATTGCTTGATTATCAATATTTAAAAAGTCTTTGATGTTTATTCAGAGACTTTTTTCTATTGAAATAATAAATATAATATGTTATAATCAATATTATTATAAAGTAAAAAGAAAGGATCTTGAAATGAAAAATATAAATGGACAAAACGGGGGGGGCTAGTTCGTGTATTTTCAGGTGGTATTTTGAGAAATTTAAATTTTAATGTTTCGGGTTCTCTTAATATT
>CALVCJ010000084.1 GCA_944326015.1 Candidatus Gastranaerophilales bacterium | reverse complement strand
CTCGCTAATTCAAAGATGAAAGTTTATGGCGGAATTATGGAAGATGAGTGTGATAAAATATTAAAGGAATATTTCAAGGAGCTGAGAAATGATAACTAAGTCTGAAATTGATAAACTGGCTGAAACTTATGAAAATATTGATTTTATAAAAGACGATCCCATTCGCGTCCCTAATAGATTTACAGAAAAAAAAGATATTGAAATTGCAGGTTTTATTGCCTCTCTTGTGGCTTACGGAAGGCGTGAAGTCTTTTTGAAAAAATTAGATACTCTGTTTGAAATCGCGCAGAATGAACCTTTGAATTTTATCCTGAATTTTGAACCTGATATTCTCGGAAATTTTAATTACCGTTTCGGCAAGCCTCAAGATTTTGCACAGATTTTTACTATACTCAGGGATTTATATTCCAAAAGCGGCGGCTTGGAGGAACTTTTTAAATACGGTTATGAAAATCCGATTGAAGGTAATATGTTTATACCTGTAACAGATTTCTTTTATTCGCAGGCTAAAGATAACAATTCTCAAGGATTTAAATTTATGATACCTGATGCGCGCAAAGGCAGTGCTATGAAGAGGATGTGTATGTATCTTCGCTGGATGGTCAGAAAAGGTCCTGTGGATTTCGGGTTATGGAATTTTATGACACCATCAGAACTTTTAATCCCTCTTGATACCCATGTTGCAAGGCTTTCACGTGAGATGGGTCTTCTAACCCGTAATGCAAATGATTTCAAATCAGTTCTTGAAATTACTGAAAATCTTCGGAAATTTGCTCCAGATGACCCTGTTAAATATGACTTTGCAATGTTTGGCTACGGAGTGAACCAGAAATCCTGAAATAAGTTCAGAATGGCAGGTATGTTTATGAATAAAAAGAAAATTGTTATTGATAATTTATACATTATACTGGTACTTGTTTTGTTTGTTCTGATACTGGTTTTTTATCCGAATAAAGCATATTTTCACTGTGACAGGTCTCAAAATTTATGTACATTAAAACGTGTATCTTTTGCAGGAAAAAATTATATAAAAACAGCAAAACTGTCGTCTCTTTCCGTCCCTATGTATTCATCATATTATGCAAGATTTAGAAATGATGATGTCATGTATTTAGTTGATTATGACAAAACAGTTGATGATAATGTATTTGTGCAATTCAGTTTTCCAACCCTGCATGATGCAAAAAGTACGGGCATTAAATTCAGCAACTATATAAATTCCAATGATAATGAATTTGAGTATATGGACAAATCGCAAACTAAAACTTATAGAAACATAATGCTGTTTTTAACATTTTGTTTCCTGCTGAGTCTGGGTAATTTATGTTTTGATTTACCGCGCCAAAATAAGAAATAGTTAAAAATAAATAATAATAAAAAAAATACGCTCCCAGTTTATAAGGAGCGTATATATATCACAATATTGAAACTTATTGTACGGCAAGTTCCTGACCGCTTGTCATTTTTGACAGAACTTCAATAGCTTTTTTCAACTGAAGATCATTTTTATTTTTAATATCATCTTCACTCAATTTAACTTCAATATCAGGAGTTATTCCTTTTTTATTAATATCTGTACCGTTAGGAGTTAAATATTTTTGTATTGTAATATTAATTCCTGATTCATATGGCAGTTTGTTAATTTCCTGAACAAGCCCTTTTCCAAAAGACTGTTCACCGATGATTACTGCCCTGTGGTTATCTTTCATCGCACCGGAAAATATTTCTGAAGCCGAAGCTGACCCTTTGTTTATAAGCACTACAACCGGTTTTTTGGTATAAACCCCTGCAGAAGCCCTCTGTGTTTCTTTATAGCCTTCTCTATCAACTGTACTTACTATTGTTCCGCTGTCCAGAAACATGTCTGAGATATAAATCGCATTTGTCAAAAGTCCGCCCGGGTTTGACCGGAGATCAATAATAAATCCTTTTTTATCACTGTTGTTATTAAGAATTGTACCAAATTCAGATGCCGCATTTCTGCTTATAAAAGAGCTTAACCTTATGTAACAAAAATCATCTGGCATTTTAACTTCTTTCGGAAGTTTCTGTGAAATTGATTTAATTTCAATCTCTGCACGTGTAATTGTATACTTTTTAGGCGGTGTATCCTTGCGTTTTATAAGCAAAGTAACCTGAGTTCCCTCTTTACCTCTGATTTTATCTGCAGCTTTATCAACAGTAATACCTTTTGTGCTGACACCATCTATCTCAAGAATTTCATCATCAGCAAGCAAACCGGCTTTTTCCGCCGGAGTATCCTCGATCGGCGCAATTACCATCAATTTCCCATCTTTAACAGCTATCTGTATACCTATTCCCTTCAAAGATCCTTTGATCGAACTTGTTTCATCCGCAAATTCTTTAGGATCCAAAAACTTTGTATAAGGGTCGTTCAAACTAGCGACCATAGTATTAATTGCGACATATGCATCCTCATTTGTACGAATTTTATCATCATACTTATGACGCCATTTCGACCAGTCCTGCTGATTATTAGACTGATCAACAAACTTGTTATTGATAAGACGCCAAACATTGTCGTACAAATCTACAGGACTGTATGCAAAAACATCGTCCCTGATAACCCAGCCTGTCAAAAACAAAAATGTCCCGAAAAATATAATGCTTTTTTTCATAATGTTTCTCATTCTTTAACTGTTTCCTCCAAATACTCTTAACCTTTCGTTGCACAACTTACTTATTAAGATGTTATTTATCAAAAAAAGTTTCCACTATGCATTAAAAAAATTAAAAGAGTTTCTACATTATAAATAATAGCATAATTATATAAAAAAATAAATCTTTTTATCAGGTTTCAGTACTATTTTTTCCTTCTGAAATAATCAGATACGTCAATAAATCTAGCCTTGACTGTGTTTCAACATAACTTTCTGTTGTAATTTCAAAATTGTTTTTTACTGAACATCTGATAATTTCAATAGACTTCAATAACTCTTTTTGCAAATTTTTTTCCATAATTTTACCTCACAGTTTTAATACACAACAAATTATAAAACAAATTAAAAAATAAATCAAGAAAAATCGGAAATAAAATTAATATTATTTATATCACGAACAAGAAATGTCAATATGGCTGATTTTCACCTGTGTCAATATAGTTGATAATAATTAAATGGATGATGAATATCTTAAAAAGTTTGCTCAACATTTGAAAAAAATAAGAAAAGAGAAAAATATAAAACAGGATGACTTTTTAGATGTAAACGGGATTTCGCGCTCAACTATTGCCATGGTTGAAACAGGTAAAACCGATATTACTCTTTCAAAGTTAAAAATTATTGCAGATGTTCTAGGAGTTAATCTAAAAGAGCTTGTAGACTTTGACTGATAATTATACTGATGTGATTCTGATTTTAAACTTTCTGCAATCATATTTTTACGATTTTGCATATTTCATGTGCAAGGGGTCATACAAGGATTAATAATTATAATTAAAATTATTAATATTTATACCCAAAAGTGTATATTCAAAATAACAGCAATATTTTTAATAATTTATTAGGATTTATTTAACAAAATTTAACACTTTAAAGCCACGCTTTTTCTTTTCTGACTCAATGTCCGGAAGTTCATAACATCTAATACAACGTGCTTCATAAGTTTCATCACCGCCTATCATAATCAGAGGTGAATTCTTATCAGCTGGCTTGCCCCCGATAAGTCTCTGTGTACGCGTAGCATTCTCACAACCGCATTTCATACATACGGCGTGAAGTTTATCAATTTTTGTTGCAATACACATTAATTGCGGCATGCTTCCAAATGGTTCCGCCTTAAAATCAAGCTCAAGACCTGTACCTATAACCTTTTTCCCTTCATCCATAAGTTTTGATATGACTTTTACAATATTTCCGTCAAAAAATTGGAGTTCATCAATCGCAATAACTTCATCATCAGGTTTTACAACTGACAAAATACCAATTGCATGCTTAACTTTAATTGCATCAAGCCACAGACCGTTTCTTGATTCAATATAATCACCTTTAGAGCGTGTATCAATATCAGGCGATATAACTTTAACCTTTCTTTTTGCTATGATAGAACGTCTCACACGCCTTAAAAGTTCCTCTGTTTTGCCACAGCTCATCGGCCCTGTAATTAATTCAAAAGAGTATCCAAAATCCATATTTCACTATCTTCCCAAAACTATTATTATATAATAATGATTATACAACTTTGAAAAATTTTTGAAAAGTAAATTAATGTAAAATTTTATCGCGAAGTTTTTTCAAACCGGCTCCATAGAAATATTTGAGCTGTTCGGGGAAATTCTCTTCAATATCAATCATATACATATCATGAACAGTAAAAGCCTTAATAAGAAAAACAATCTCGGGATTTTTGGTCCATAAAACTTCTGCCATTCCGTTTTTCAACGGCTGTGTAATCCCGAAGAGTCCTTCGGCATTGTCTGCGGACAGAAAAACGAATTTACCGTTAAAATAGTGTTCCAGCATCAATATACCTGAATGACGGAATGATTTTCCAAAATTACAGGTAAAATTGTCATACTTAACTATTTTCACGTCAAGTCCGCGGTTGTATGCATCAAGCAAATATTGTTCAAGATATTTAAAATCCTGCGAAAAAAGTGCTATAAAAATTGTTTTATTTGCATTCTTGACAATTTCCGCAATTTTATCAATAATTTTTGTTCTTCCGCGGATAGAAAGTATTGGTTCTGTGTAGTTTTCTTCTTTAATATCGGGAAGTTTTTTTTCGAGAAAATTTATTGTAGAATCAATTTTTCTCTTGTAACGTTTTGTAAATTCTTTAGGCTTTATGGGTGTATATGTAACTGGTTTCGAGTTAGATGGTATTGCGATATGCATAGCCTCCAAATTTTTTAAGGTATCATAAGCGCGGGATTGTGGAATATTTGCGAGTTTAGCTATTTCATAACCTGTAGCTGGAAATTTTTTCAAAAGCGCAATATAAACCTTTGACTGATACTCGTTAAGGCCTAATTCTTTTAATTTTTCAACAATTTCATCCATAAATTGAGTTTAGCTGATTTTTTGATTTTGGGCAAGTGGGGGGGGGATGCAATTATGAAGTCGACAGGTTAGGAAATCAAGCAGTTTTCTATTCTGTGCGCAAAACACTTAAATTAAAACAGCCTTTCCTCTTGTCCTCTGACCTTTCTAACATCTATTTATGCTCTCGGATGAGTTTCGTTGTAAACTTCTTTCAAATGACGAGTAGATACATGCGTATAAATCTGAGTGTTTGAAATGCTCGCATGACCCAAAAGTTCTTGAACTACACGTAAATCTGCCCCATTTTCTATTAAATGCGTCGCAAAACTGTGACGGAATACATGCGGAGTAACATGTTTGGGAAGATTTATTTTTTCAACAATTTCATTTATCGCATTTCTTATTGTTTTTGTCTGAAGCCTATAGCCTGTATTATTTATAAAAACAGGAGATCGGAAGAGCGTCGTGTAGGGAAAGAGTGTAGAT
>CALVCJ010000083.1 GCA_944326015.1 Candidatus Gastranaerophilales bacterium | reverse complement strand
CTCGGAAATCATAATGAGCTTATGTCAATCACTAACGGAAAATACAAAACCCTTTATGATATGCAGTTTAATAAACAAAAGGTTCAAGTTTAGGAAAGAATAACTTAGGGAAATATTGATATTTATTATTCCGGCAATGTTTATGAAATACTGAAAGCTTATGTTAGTATAAGACTTCGCTTGATGATTATAAAAAAATACAATAATAAAAAATAATAGAAATTTTTAAAAACTGTAGAATATAATGCTTTTTCTAAATCAATGAAAACACAATTAAAGCTCAAGAAGAAAGCAGTATCTTTTTTTTTAGATACCGCTTTCTACAGGCTTCGAATAAAATTAATTACTGTTTGTTGTTTTTTTATCCGGCTTTATTCAGAACAGCCGAATGCAATAGTAATGTGTTCTCTTGGGTTAACAGCGGAGATTTTATATCCGCGCGGGTCAACAAGGTAAGCAAATTCGTCGCCTGTTGTCTGGAATAAGCCCATTGTACCTGATAATGCTGTTCTTGTAACATCAACAGGGGCTTTAACAGTTTCCCATAATCCGTCGCCCAAGTTACGTGCAGCGGCACCGAATTGTCCCTGGAATACGTGTCCTAACATATAACCTGCATCGTTAGAAACATTTTCCACAGCGTTACCGAGATTTGTAACAACACCGCCGACTGTTCTGCCTGCTACACCAACTAGTGAACCTGCTAGTGTGAATGGCATTTCAACAAGTCTTGCGACAGGGTTAACCTGTTTAGATTTATTAACCTGTGCTTGAAGTATTTGTTTTGGTAATTTAGTTTTGCAATCACCATTTTTAATTTCGGTGAAAGAAAGTTTCAAAGCACCCTTATCACAGCCTGAAGGCCTGATAACTTCTACAACCTGACCTGTTACGGTAGAACCGCAAGGATAAGTTACACCGTTAATAGTTACATCTTCAAGAGTGTTTGCTCTGAAGTATTGTCCGACGTGAGAAGATTTTGCGGTTAACTGGTCAATCATCTTAACTTTCAATGTAGGAATTTTAACGATTTCTTCTTGTTCAACAAAAGCGTTTTTATTTACAGGGCATGCAGGGCATATGTTGTTTGCTGTTTTGGGGTTAGTATCATAACCCAATGCAACACGGACTGTCTGCATCATTGACGCAACTTCTGCACGGGTTGCTTCTTTGTTCGGCATAATCATATTCGGATTTGGCGAATCTTTTAGAGCACCGTTCTCAAGTGATTTTGCAACCGGAATTCTTGCCCAGTTAGGTATAGAATTACCATCGGCATACTTACTCAAGATTTCATCAGCTTTGCAAGAGTCAATATCGCAGGTCATACCTTTAGCAATTGTAGTCAAAGCTTCGACTCTGGTTACAGGGTGGTTTGGTTTGAAGTTTCCATCAGGGTAACCCTTTAACAGGTCTTCATCAACGGCTTTAGCAATTGCGGCATTAGCCCAGTTGCTTTTTGGAACGTCTTTGAACAAACCTTCTCTTGGCATATCGCACTGGTCAAGATTAAACCCTTTAACAAGCATTGTTGCAAATTCTGCACGGGATATGTTTCTGTTCGGTTTGAAGTAACCGTCAGGGTATCCAACTACAACATCGTTTATAGCTAATTTATCAATGTCGCATGCTGCCCAAAATCCGTTTGGTACATCGGGAAACTGGCATCCGCCAAGGTTTGCGGCAGCACCTGTTGTCTGCATAATTTGATTAGGAATTTCGTATGGAACAAATGATTTTCTGACTGCATCTATTGAATTAGTTGACTGAAAATCAATAGGGCAGTTATTGCCGTCCATTAGTCTGTCATTTCTGTCAATCGGAATACCGTTGTGTCTTGTCGGAGATTCGTTTAGGCAAGGCATTTGTGTGGCTGCACCTGTAACCTTCCCTTGAGACGATACGGTTGTTCCGTTAATGTTAGATGAAAGAACTCTTGGAGTCCCTGCAAGCGGTGTATCTGTTGAGAAGATAGAATTCGCAGGTTGTCCTATGTAGTTGTTAGTACCATAGATTGCGTTTGGATAACCATAAACCTGTTTCATGTCTTTTCTGTCAGGTTTCCCTGTTTGCGGGCAAATTGCACAGGCAGGATCTGCAGGCTGGTCACAGCTTATTTCATCAGGGCATCCGCAGTCTGATTTTTTCTGTGTTTCGCAAGGATCACACGGATCTGCGCATGGATCAGGTTTCTGGCAGTCGCAGTCCGGAAGCGTTTTGTTGCATTTTGAACAAGTATTTGGTTTTGCAGTCTCACACGGACATGCAGGGCCTGTTACTACAGGTAATGGTTCTGCACATGGTGCCGGAGTTTCCGGTACTTCGCAGGGACAAGCCGCCATTGCCTGATTCAAGGAACACGTTGCTATTCCAACGGCAATTGCAGCTGCCACAGTAAGTTTTTTAATAGTCATTTTTACCTCCTTGTGTTATGGGCTTTTTACTAAAAACCCCAAAAAATATTTTTAAAAAACAAACTAATACTAGATTATGTACTTTATTCTTCTGCAGAAACATTACCGTAAGCGGTTATTCTGTCGGGCTATTTGATTAAAGAGGTACTGTCTATTTTGTATGAGGGTAATATTTTTGTAAAATATGTTCAGGAAGAGCCTGAACATATCGGGCAAAGTATCGAGCAATGCTTTATTGCAACATAAAATTTTCGGTTTAATGACCGCTTAATTTTTGCCGGAAACTCTCTCTTTTTGTTCTTTAAGTTTTTGTTTAAATAAAACTTTTTGAAACAAATTATACATTTTGTCGCTGTTTACGACTGTAATTTGTGTTTTTCTGTTTACAAAATCTATATTAATGTAGGGTTTTTGACTGAATATGTTGTTTTCAATATTCACCAGTTGAAACAGCCCCTCAGTTAATACACTGACGGGCTCTCTCAAAAATATTTCAAATGTCTTTCTTATATCAAATTTTTTCATATCCCTTTTTTAATCTGGTTTTTATTTAGCTTTATTTTTAAATTTTTCAATTTTTTTGTTAATCTGATCTTTATCAGCTGCATTCGGGTTCATTGCGAGGTATTGCTGGTAATATTTTATTGCACCGCGGTAATTTAGTTCTTTTTCATAAGACATTGCTTTTAATTTCGCAATCTGCGGGCTGTTATGATAGAAGTCAATTGCACGGTTGCAGTATTCAATTGCAGAAGCGTAATTGTTTTGCTGGTATTCACGTTGTGCAACATCGAAGAATTCATTTGATTTTGTTTCACATAGGTTAATATATCCTATACCGTTTTTAGCGATAATATTATCTGGATCTTTTGTCAGAGCTTTTTGCAGGGCAAGTCTTGCGGTTCTGAACTGTTTGTTATGGACAAGAATTTCTGCAAGATAAAGATCGTCTTCTACTGTATTCGAAAAGTTAATGGCGTTTTCAAATGTATAAACGGCATCTTTCTCTCTACCCATTGCAAGGTAAGCTTCGCCTTTTATGACAGTATCCATAAGATTGTTACCTGCAGCCTGAATAATGTAGTTTAGACTGTCACGTGATAATGGTTCTTGATGTACAAGTCTTGAAAGTTTTAATTTAGCAAGGTGAAGTTCAAGATCCTGTGGGCATTTTTCAATTGCTTTATTAATATAGTCATAAGCAAGATATACTTCGCGGTTTGTAGTTATCCCATTATTTGCACCGCGTTCCTTTGACATTTCGTAATATGTATTTGCAAGCCCGATAATAGCTTCATCGTTGTAGTCGCTGTCACCAACGAGTTTTGAGTAATAATCAAGTGCCTGATCATACTTTCTTGTATGTAAAGCCATGTTTGCTATTCTCAGTTTACCTTCCTGGTAGTTTGGATTTATAGCAATGGCGGTTTTAAGTTGTTCCATTGCAAATTCTTCATCAGCACGATTTTCGTAGATTACTGCAAGATTAAGATAAGGTCTTGAGTTTTCGGGTTTGACAATTTGGGCTTTTTTGAAAGAATTAATAGCAGCAGCCTGATTGCCCTGTTTTAGATATAATTCCCCTTGCAGAGTCAGGGCAGGTGAGGAATTCGGGTTTACATGAACAGAATGGTTTATCCATGTTAAAGCTTTTGAAAAGTTACCTCTGCGTGTTTCCACCTGAGCCATATGATACCAGGCAGTCGGATTATGGCTGTTATATTTCATAGCCTTCATAAAGTAGCTTTCTGCAGAATCAAGATTACCATTCATCATTTGTACAACACCTATATTATCGTAAGCTGTTGCAAATGACGGATTAATTTTTATTGAAGTATTGAATAAATCGACTGCATCATTTTTATTACCGAGTTTCAGAGTTGCAACTCCCATTGCATTGTATGCTTCATAGTAGTTTGTGTTAAGGGTCACAGCGGTAACGAATTCTTTTATTGCATTGTTAATAAGATTTCTTGTATTTTTGATATAAGCAACATCCGAGGAGGTTGTTCTCTGCAGATAGACAAGCCCCTGAGCATAATGTAATGTAGGGTTTTTCGGATACTGTTTAAGAAGTTTGTCGAGTTCTTTTTGTGCAGGATCAAGTTTATGCTGTTTAGCTAGAGATACTGTTCTTAGTGAAAGCAGGTTGATATCATTTGGTTTAATATTTAATAATTGCCTGATTCTGTTATCTGCGTCGGCGCAGTGATTGTATTCAATAAGCCTGGCTATTTCGGGGTAAGCCTGTGTAGCTGATTTTACAGGTGCGGCTTTAGCGGCTTTTGCAGTATTAGCAGTATTTTTCTGAACTTGAGCCTGTAATTCTTTTGCATACACTTGTGTTGAGAAGGCAGTCATAACGACAATAGATGATATTAATAACTTTTTATAATTCATTTTTTCTCCTGCAGGTATTAATTATTTTAAATTCTTCTAAAAGTATTGTATAATAGTCTATATAAAAAAGCAATAATATAAATGAAGTATAAAGAAATATGGGTGTAAATGCGAATTCAAAACAGGATTTGGAGGATTTCCGATCTTACATAATTGCAGAAAAAAATTTTTCTGAGCATACGGCAAAGGCATATTGTTCGGACATTTTAAGTTTTCTTGTCTGGATGGGGGAGCAGTCTTGCGAGGAGGTTACTTTTACAAAAATGCGTGAATATATGCATTTTATTCAGAAATTTAATTACAAAAAAACAACTACTGCAAGAAAAATAGCATCATTAAGAACTTTTTATAAATATTTATACAGAGAACGCAGGGTTGAATCTAATCCGGCTATGAGTCTGACTTCACCTAAGCGTCCAAAATCTTTGCCGAAATTTTTGACATCTGCCGAGGTTGAACAGATTTTAAACAATATTAAAATTGAAACCCCGGCAGGCTACAGAAACAGGGCAATTCTGGAACTTTTGTGGGCAACCGGCATGAGAGTATCTGAGCTTTCTGGACTTAATTTTGAGGATTTAAATCTTGAACATAACGAGATTAGGGTTTTGGGAAAAGGCTCAAAGGAAAGGATTATTCTTGTAACTGACAGGGCGAAAAATTTTCTCAAACGATATATTGAAACTGCACGTGCTTTAATTCCAAAAGGATTTCCTGTGCCTGATACATCCGGTAATTCCCCTGTTTTTATAAATAATACAGGCTATAGGCTTCAGACAAAAACAATAAGAAATGCGATAAATGAAATTGTTGAAA
>CALVCJ010000082.1 GCA_944326015.1 Candidatus Gastranaerophilales bacterium | reverse complement strand
ATAAGAGAAAATATTTTGCTCGGGAATGAGCATGCAACAGAAGACCAGATTAATCAAGCTGTCAAAATGGCTTATTTGGATGAATTTATTTCGACATTGAAAGACGGTTTAAATACACAAATAGGAGAAAGAGGTATATTGTTATCCGGCGGACAGAAGCAGAGGGTTGCAATTGCAAGAGCATTCTTAAAAGATGCCCCGATTATTATCCTTGACGAAGCTACATCGGCACTTGATAATAAGGCTGAAGCAATCGTTCAAAAAGCAATCGACAATTTGATGCAGGATAAAACAGTGTTTGTAATTGCTCACAGATTATCTACTGTAAGAAATGCTGATAAAATTGCGGTTATAAACGAAGGGCAGCTTGTAGAACTCGGAAATCATAATGAGCTTATGTCAATCACTAACGGAAAATACAAAACCCTTTATGATATGCAGTTTAATAAACAGAAAACTACAAAGTAATAGAGATTTACTATAAAGTTAATTATGCTTGTGTCTCAATACAATTAAAAACACACCGGAAAGAATAAATACAACTCCTGTTATAATTCGCAAAGTTAGGTGTTCCTGAAAAAATATAACTCCGAAAAATATAGCAGTAAGAGGTTCCAAAGCGCCTAAAACAGCGGTAGATGTTGATCCGATAAGTTTTATAGCTATATTTAAAGTTTCAAGTGAAATTATTGTAGGGAAAATTGCAAGACAACAGGCAAATAACCATAAAACAGGCTTATCTATAAGTTCTAACTCTGAACAGAATTTCAAATTATAAATATATACCAAAAGTCCAAAAACCATTACATAAAAATTTAATTTGTCTGCCTTCATGTGCTTAATTGTTTTTATATTTTTGACACCTACTATATAAATTGCATATAATAAAGCTGA
Organism: Candidatus Gastranaerophilales bacterium; assembly: GCA_944326015.1. GTDB lineage: Bacteria > Cyanobacteriota > Vampirovibrionia > Gastranaerophilales > Gastranaerophilaceae > Stercorousia. The sequence continues at coordinate 4,916 of CALVCJ010000082.1, read as the reverse complement.
AAGCAAAACAACGGATACCCCATGAATGTTCAATGAACTATCCGGCTTTCCTTTATATAGGAGTAAAATTCCCCAAAAAGTCAATACTATTGCAAAGACTACAGTTTTTGTTAATCTCTCTTTAAAAAATATAGTCATTATAAGAGCAACAAGAATAGGATAAATAAAAAGTATTGTACAGGCAATCCCTGCTTCAATATATTTAAAACCTTCAAAAAGTGTCAAAGACGAGAATGAAAATAACAGCCCCAGACACATAAGTATAAAAAATTCTTTTAAATTTATTTTAAGAGGAATTTTTTTTACAAACTTTAACCATACACCATAAATTACAGTGGCAATAGCGTATCTGTAAAATAATATTGAATTAATCCCTACACCACTTGCAAGTATTGGCAATGCAAAAAGCGGATTTGTACCGTAACTTGTTGAAGCTATTATACCATTTATAATTCCGGCAGTATTTCTTTTCACCAGTAATTAATCTCCGTCCGGTTAATTAATTTATATAAAAAAAAGGAAAAAATCAACAATAAAATAAAGGAATTTGTTATAAAAAATCAACATATCGCAGTCTAAATATACAAAATTTGTTAACATTAAATTAGCTGCAAAAAAGTTTTTCAGTTAAAAGTCTTGTAATATTTATTTGTTTGCTATAGAATAAATATGAAGGAATTATTCCCGGATCGTCTAGTGGCAGGACTGAAGATTCTGGCTCTTCCAACGGTGGTTCGAATCCATCTCCGGGAATTTTTTAGTGTCTTAATTAAGGTATCCGACTTTTAGCAAAAAATATTTTTTTCGTGTTTTAGATAAAATATGCAAATAAATAATAATTTACAATCCCCGTCATTTAAAAGCGTTTATACAGTTGATACAGGATCTGCCCAATCAAAAACTCAGATTTTTGTACTCGGTGCACTTATGAACAATTTTTGGATAAACAATGCAGGTACAACATTTAACCGAATAAGAAGCTCTGCGGTTTACGGAAAAGTTGATGTAAGCGTAAAAGATTACAAAGACCACGCTTTTGAATCTGTGCTAAAAAATAACGGCATAGCTTATGAAAAAAAGAATTCAGGAGTTTATTACATGGCGTAATTAAATTCTAGAATACTGATGACGTTCAAGCATTACCATTAAAATTGAAATATCAGCCGGTTTCACACCGCCGATACGAGATGCCTGAGCAAGAGTCTTAGGACGAATTTTAGAGAGTTTATCTTTTGTTTCAGATGAAATATGGTCAAGTGATGAATAATCTATATCTTCAGGAATTTTAAATTTGTCCAACTTAGATGCCTGTTCAACCTGAAATTCCTGACGTTTCAAATATCCGTCGTATTTGACAAGAACTTCAACCTGCTCAGCAACATCGAACGCAATATTTAATTCTTTTGTAACGGCATCAATCTCTCTTATAACGCTATAATCAATATTCGGGCGCTTCAAAAGCTCGGCAATTTTCATTCCGCGTTCCATGTATTCGCCGTATTTTGAAAGAATTGAGTTAGTGTGTTCCGTTGCAGAAATTTTTGCATCCCTAATTCTTGATAATTCTTTTTGAATAGCTTCCTGCTTATCTGTAAAAACTTTATACTGAGCATCATCAATTAGCCCGTATTTTCTGCCGATTGGCGTAAGTCTTGCATCGGCATTGTCCTGACGGAGTAAAAGTCTGTATTCGGATCGCGACGTGAGCATTCTGTAAGGATCCTGAATATCTTTTGTAACAAGATCATCTATCAGCGTTCCGATATAAGATGAACTTCTTGAAAGCTCAAGCATTTCAGAACTGTTTAGATAGTTAAAAGCATTAATTCCGGCAATTAACCCTTGAGCCGCAGCTTCTTCATAGCCGCTTGTGCCGTTAATCTGACCTGCAAAAAACAACCCTTTAATACTTTTTGACATCAAATAATGTGTTGTTTGAACAGCCGGCACATAATCATATTCGACAGCATAAGCAGGTTTAATAACATGAGCATTCTCAAGTCCGGGCAAAGTTCTGAGCATTTCTACCTGAACATCAGCTGGCAGACTGCTTGAAAATCCCTGAATATAAACTTCATAAGTCCCCAAACCTTCAGGCTCAATAAATATATGATGAGACGGATTTTCGCTAAATCTTACAACTTTATCCTCAATTGATGGACAATAACGGGGGCCGACACCTTGAATTAACCCTTGAAACATGGGAGATTTATCTAAATTAGCTTTAATAATCTCATGAGTCTTTTCATTTGTCCTTGTTAAGTAGCAAGGGTACTGTTTTCTGACAGGTCTGTCCGGCTTAAATGAATAAAAATGCAGCGTTTCGTCTCCCGGTTGAATAGACATTTTTGAATAATCAATAGTCCTTTTATCAACTCTGGGGGGAGTGCCTGTTTTTAATTTTTTAATATTTATACCATGTTTGAATAAAGATTCAGAAAGTCCGTAAGCGGCTTTTTCTCCTAATCTTCCGGCACTGTAAGAACGCAGTCCCACAAAAATTTTACCGTTTAAGGAAGTCCCCGTTGTCAGAATAATCGCACGCGCAGAATATTCTATACCGTACTCATCAACTGCACCGGTAATTTCTCCGTTTTTAGCAAGTAAATCAGTAATACAGGCCTGACGCAAAAAAATATTTTCGTTATTCTCAATAATATTGCGCATATAATCCATATATTGCTTTTTATCTGATTGTGCACGCAAAGCCCTTACCGCAGGGCCTTTTGAAGAATTAAGCATCTTCATTTGAATGTAAGTTGCATCAGCAGCTTCTCCCATAACACCGCCAAGTGCATCTATTTCACGGACAAGAGTAGACTTTGCAGGTCCGCCTATTGCAGGATTACATGGCATTAAAGCAATATGATCTACATCTAACGTTGCAAGCAAAACTTTCGCACCGAGTCTTGCACATGAAATTGCGGCTTCACATCCGGCATGACCGGCTCCGACAACTATTACGTCATATTTATTATTGAGATAATCCATATTGCACATTTCCTAATCGGCTATACGTAAATTATAATACAAATAAACAAAATTTTAATTAAAAGATAAAAATATCTTACCTAACTATCTACACCAAATGGATGATATTAATTCAAATTACTAAAGTTTAATATAACTTATAACGACATAAGAATAAACAGAAATATACATCTTATTGGAGCTCATTGATGTCAGAACAGATTTTACTTCAGCCGATAAAGGCAGCAAATACGGAAAAAGCACGTGAATCACTAGAAAAAGCCAGAATAGCACATGAAAGGTATCTTATACGTCAGCAAAACAGTGATCTGCAAGAAGCTATGGAATATTATATTGATGCTGTAAAATATGATCCCACAATGCCTGAATCATATTACCGCCTTGCAACTTTAATGTGGGAACAGGGGCAAATAAGTCTTGACACTGCAATTGAACAGTGTAAAACAGCAGTTTCACTTGCTCCCCAGAACATCAATGCACACCTTTATACCGGTTTCTTTATGAAAATGGCTCAGGATTTCAAATCCGCAGAGCAGGAATTTAAATCAGCAATTAAAATGGGAAAACTTAAATCTGCAAGACCCAGACTAATTCTTTCTCAATCCATATTGCAGAAAATTAATTCTCAAAATGGCAGTGTCAAAGATTATTTAAGCTTTTTATACTATTTCCTATCGGGCAGTGTCATGCTTGCCTGGGACAGACCATCAATGAAAATGTTTTACAAAAACATGTCCGATGATTTTTCTGTATTCACATACAATACCGTTGGAAAATTTTTAGAGAAATTCAAACTTTATCTAACTGCCGAAAATGTATACAAGCAAGCGGTTATAGCAACAAATCACAGCGAAATTTTTTATAATAAAATGGGTGATTTAGCACTTAAAAATAAAGAAACAGACCTGACTGTCGATTGTTACAGGAAAGTTCTTGAAGCAAATCCATTAAACAGAGAAGTTTTAATAAAACTTGCAACTGTTTTGCAAACCTATTTCCCAGATAACACAGATGAGACAATAGACTGCTACGAAAAACTTCTTGAATTTAACATAGACACTCCCCAAATTTACTATGAACTGGGTCATTTATACCTTAGAAAAGAAGATAAAATAAATTCAATCAGCGCATTCAAACTCGCACTGGAGCGGGATCCTGAAAATCCGTTTTACAATAATTCGCTTGCATATGCTTATTCAAAAGCGGAACTATATGATGATGCAATTGAACATTACCAGAAAGCAATAACAATTAATCCGGACAACGAATGGACATCTATTGTCTGCGAAGCTCTAGGATCTATATATGCAGAAGTTAAAGGCAATATTGACGCTGCCGTATCAACTTATCAGGCTGGAATTATTCTCGATCCGAATAATTATAATCTTTATTTATCACTTGGAGATGTACATATGGCAGCGTATGATCTTGACAACGCCATAAGAGCTTACTGTGATGCAATAACGCTAAAGCCTGATGATTACAGAGCGTATTCGAAAGCAGGGATTGCATTATGGGAAAAAGATTATCTTGAAGAAGCTCTTGTCTCTTTCCATAAGGCAATTGACTTAAATCCGGATAATGAGTATGCCCAGAACAATCTGGGGATTCTATATCTTGACGGACTTGGAGACGCAGAAGAAGCTCTTGAATACTTTGAAACCGCTGTCGAGCTTAATCCAAGCTACACGCTTGCATATTTTAATGCGGCAAGGGCATCACAGGCTATGGGATTTATCAACGACGCTGCAAATTACTATCAGATGGCTATCGATTTAAACAAAATTACTCAGGATCTTGACGAAAATGATATTGTAAACAGACTCCACAGATTATTCGATATTTAAGATATTGACAAAACAAGTAAAATCGTAAATAATATGTTTATAAGCAAAATTAAGGAGGATGAAAAATGATGAATAGAG
>CALVCJ010000081.1 GCA_944326015.1 Candidatus Gastranaerophilales bacterium | reverse complement strand
AATGGCTAAAGGGAACGTAGCCGTTCCATCTGATACTCAGGTTTTGCATAAAGCTTTAAGCTAATGACTAAAGATGAGTGTAGAGTTCCACCAGCACTTAAAATTATACAAAAATAAAAAACCAAAGGACCGAGGGATGCGGTCTTTTTTGGTTTTGTAAACAAAAATTAAAAATAATATTGTAAATTGAGTATGTTTATGATAGTTTATTAGTACAGTTCCAGACTGCTGAAATACGTTTCAATATGAAGCAACAATTAATTCAGTAAGTGGTGTAATAGTTAATAAGGATACTGCCTTTAACTGGAGGTAAGTCCGGAGGAATTTTAAAATGTCAATGACAGATCCTATAGCAGATATGCTAACAAGAATCAGAAACGCTAACATGGTTTCACACCCGTCAGTTTCTATGCCGTCTTCTAAATTAAAAGTTCAATTAGCTAAATTGCTTAAAGAAGAAGGTTATATTACTGATTACAGTGAAAAAATAGAAGGCAAATTTAAAGTTTTAGAAATTACTCTTAAATATGATGCTAACAACAAACCTATCATCACTAAATTAGAAAGAATTTCTAAACCCGGTTTGAGAAACTACAGCAAAGCTAAAAATCTTCCTAAAGTATTAGGCGGAATGGGTATTGCGATTGTTTCTACAAGCAAAGGGCTTTTAACAGACAGAAAAGCTCGCAAAGAAAACATCGGCGGAGAAGTTCTCTGCTACGTATATTAATCAGAAGTACAGAAGAACAGATGGCAAGAGGTCAGGCCATTATCATTAAATTAAACAGCCTTCCTTCCTGACATCAGGACTTCAGAGCTTCTAAAATTCTGTTCACAATTGGTAGAAAAGGACAGAAAAAGTACATAATATATACCAAAAGGAGAAAATTAAAATGTCACGTATTGGTAAAAAACCTATCGAAATCCCTCAAGGGGTTGAAGTTAAAATAGAAGGTCATACAGTTACTGTTAAAGGGCCTCACGGAACAGAAACAGTTCATGTTCGTCCCGAAATTGAAGTTAAAATCGAAGACAACCACATTGTTCTTTCTAAAATCGGTGATTCAAGAGAAACTGATGCTCTATACGGACTTTCTAGAACACTGGTTGCTAATGCTGTTCACGGCGTAAAAGAACAGTTTGAAAAGAAATTAGAAATTCAAGGTGTTGGTTACAGGGCTAATATGGAAGGGAAAAACTTAAATCTGTCTTTAGGTTATTCTCATCCTGTAATCGTTGAACCGCCTGAAGGAATTACAATTTCTGTTGAAGCTAACACAAAAATCTCAGTAAAAGGCTCCAACAAACAAACTGTAGGCGATGTTGCAGCATTCATCAGATCTAAACGCCCGCCTGAAGTTTACAAAGGAAAAGGCGTTAGATATGAAGGCGAACACATCAGACGTAAAGCCGGAAAAGCAGGTAAAAAATAGGAGCGTAGCCGCTCCACCCGCCAATTAAGTTTTGCATAAACTTTTGGACGGTAACGCTAAAGAAGGATCGTAAAAACTCCAAGCCATATTGAAGCTTTGTATAATGCGCACATATGGAGATGTTACATGTGAAGGGTGAATAGCCCGCTAAAACAGGTAAATTGAAAGGAATAAAAAATGATTAAACAAGAAAGCAGAAAACCAAAAATTCAAAAAAGACACAGAACTATAAGAGTTAAATTGTCAGGAACGGCTGAATTCCCGAGATTGGCAGTTTACAGAAGCACAAAACATATTTACGCTCAATTAATTGACGACGTAAATCATGTGACACTTGCATCAGCTTCTTCCAACGATAAAGATTTGAAAGAAAAATTATCTCACGGTGGAAACATTGAAGCTGCTAAAGTTGTAGGTGAAGCAATTGCTAAGAAAGCTAAAAAAGCAGGTATTGAATGTGTTGTATTTGACCGCGGAGGTTTCTTATACCATGGTCGTGTTGCTGCTTTAGCTGATGCTGCAAGAGAAGCAGGCTTAATGTTCTAGGGAGCGTAGCCGCTCCACCCGCCACTCAGGTTTTGCATAAACCTTTGAAGTAATGGCTAAAGAAGGAGCGTAGCCGCTCCATCCGCCACTCAAGATTTTGCATAGACCTTTGAAGCAATAGCTAAAGAAGGAGCGTAGCGCGAGTGAGCTGAGGGCTAAGGCTTTACAGCGTCGGCTTGCGAGAGCAAGACGAGCAGGCAAAAACTAGACCCGTTAATTGCGAACGAGTAAGAATCGCTCATCAAATAACTTAATAATAAAAAACATTTTGTCATGCTGAATTTATTTCAGCATCCCGGTAGATCCTGAAACAAGTTCAGGATGACAGGGTAGACAAAATGTTTTTTATTATTTAATACTTAAAAAATAATTAATTATTTTGGGTTTTCACATTTTTTATATTATCATATATAGTAGGAGATACTGAATATGGAATATAAAGATTATTACGATATATTGGGTGTAAAACGCGATGCAACGGAAGCTGAAATAAAATCAGCATACAGAAAACTTGCACGGAAATATCACCCTGATGTCAACAAAACCAAAGAAGCAGAAAGCAAATTTAAAGATATTAATGAAGCTTACGAAGTTCTCGGCGACAAACAGAAAAGAGAACGTTATGACAGCTTAGGCTCTAACTGGCAGGGAGGGCAGAGCTGGACACCGCCTCCGGGATTTGAACAATACGGCTTTGGCGGCGGTCAGGGCGGGAATTATCAAAGTTTCAGCTTTAACGGTCAGGATTTAGGCGGATTTTCAGACTTTTTCAGTTCATTATTCGGCGATATGATGGGCGCCGGTTCAAGAACAAAAACTATGAATTTTGACGGCTTTGATTTTGGCGGAGCAGGACAGCAGCAAAGAACTTCACGCAGAAGAACACAGCAGCAGGCGCCAAAAGCTGAAAATCTTGACGTAACAATGAATTTAAACGTAACAGTTAAGGATATTTTTGACCAAAAACCGATTAGTGTAAAATTTAATGAAATAGAACGCTGCACAAAATGTTCCGGAAATGGCGGCTATTGCAGTGAATGCGGCGGTACAGGCTTTAAGTCAGAACCGAAATCCATTAAGGTAAAACTTCCGCCAAACATAACAGAAGGTCAGAAAGTCAGAATAAAAGGTGAAGGCAAATCGGATTCTTACGGCAGAAAAGGCGATTTATACCTGATTGTTAATATCAAAGATAAAGAATATGAAGTTAACGGTTCTGATTTGACTAAAGAAATAGAGATTACTCCGCCGGAAGCAGTTTTAGGAACAAAAAAAGAAATAGAAACACTACACGGGAAAATCAATATAAAAATCCCGCCAAAAACTTCATCAGGACAATCTTTAAGACTCAAAGATCTCGGCTTGCCGAAAAAAGGCGGAGGATACGGAAATCTTAATGCAAAAATTAAAATCGTAATACCTAAAAACCTTTCTGATAAACAAATTGAACTTTACAAAAAAATTGCAGAACTTTAAAAATATGGCTTACCCTTTCAACTAAAACGGGTAAGCCATATTTTACAGAAAATATTTCCTAAAACTTTATATATTCAAGTTTATCTTTACCTGTCAAAATATTTTTCAAACTCGTAGCACCTTCTGGTGCCCAGTCGCTGCCTTTTATAGAATTTGTAAGAACTTTTAACTTATAGTTATCACGCCCAAACTGGTTTGGCAATTTTGCTCCGTTAACATCAAAATATAAGCTTGCACAGTCGGTATGAATAGCTGTGGCCGGGGTTGTGTTACCATCCGCGTCAGTAACACAGTTTCCGTTACTGTCCTGAACACAATCAGTATTATTAACTCTATAGCAAGACCTCTGTTGAGCAACTGAAATATTAGTTCCATCAGTTAAAATAATTTTGGGATAATTTAAAGAGTACCCGCCTTCCTTTGTCGCGAATTTTACATCATAGTAATAATCCTTGCAGCCATTGGAATTCCGGTCAAGACATAGTTTTGCTCCGTTAAAATATTGTGAAAAATCTTCTGCAACCTGAGCACTTGTTTTTGACGGATCAAATAAAAAAGTGTTGTCATCAATTATATCATTTTTACTCTTGGCAAGCAATACGGCATTTTGAATAACCGAATATGCTTTTTTAGTTTTTGTTATAAGCTCTTTTTCTTTATACTTTGCAACTAATGTCGGTATTGTCATAGCGGCAACCACACCTATAATACCGAGGGTGATGAGGACTTCAGCCAAAGTAAATGCGGCTTTTCTTTTTAGTGAAGAGTGAAGAGTGAAAGGTGAAGAGAGTTTTTTAACTTCCCTCTCTCGTGCGAGGGATTGAGGGAGAGGGTAATTAGTCATGTCATGCTGAACGTCGGATTGACCTCTCTGTTTCTGCATTTCATTAGAGTCCGAAACAAGTTCGGGATGACAGCTGTAGGGTGCGATAAGCGAAGCGTTCCCAACTGACTGATTATCAGAAGACAAGAAGTTCAGAGGGCAAGAGGGCAGGCTGTTTTCATTTAAAAAAATGTTGGTATAATTACTCAATGTTCTTTTATTATACAAGCTTGACCTCCAGACGTCCTGACATCCGATTAGCTGAGAATTGCCCCCCCCCCGAAGTTCGCAGTTATTAATAATTTATTCATACTTAAACTCCTTTCTTTACTTATATATATTATTATAGCACATAAAAAGGGCCTTAACAATATTGTTAAGGCCCTTTTTTAACAAAATTTTCGAAAAAACTGATTATTTTTTGTTAACTGCTTCTTTGAATTTTTTACCTGCAGAGAAAGCCGGAACTGTTGTTGCAGGGATTTTTAATTCCTTGCCTGTTTGCGGGTTACGGCCAATTCTTGCTGCTCTTTTTCTTGATTCAAAAGTACCGAAGCCTACTAATGTAACTTTTTTGCCTTTTGAAACAGTTTTTTGGATAGTTTCAATTAAAGCACCCAAAACTTCAGCAGCTTCTTTTTGAGTTACGTTAGATTTTTTTGCAATTTCTTGTACTAATTCTTCTTTGTTCATAATAAAACTCCTTCTCTCTTTGTACAAGTTTTATTATAGCTTAATTTATTTTAAAAGCAAGTATTTTAACTATTTTTAACACATATTTGTAAATAAAACATTCAAACAGTGGAATTTGTATTACAAAAAGTAATGAAAAGTATGAATTTTTGACTAATTAAAATAAGTTTTTGATATAATGTTATAGGAATTAAAAAGAGAATACACAGGGTATTTTGATATGAAAGAAAGAATTTTGTTATTCACCATTGTCTTCGGGCTGGGCGTTTTTATATATATCTTTCAAAGCTATTTTAATACTGTATGGGGATTGGCGCTTTTATGTACATTCATGTTCATTTACTGCCTGTTTATGAACCTTTCTTATAAACTAAAAAAACGTAAATTACAGAAATACCCTGAAATTATAAATCCGGATTACAAACCTTCCGTTACGGTAATGATTCCAGCGCATAACGAAGAAGGAGTTATTTCAAATACAGTTCATAATATTTTAAACATGGATTACGAAAATTTTGATATTATCGTAATTGATGACAGAAGTACGGATAATACTGCATCTGTTATCAAAAATCTTGAACAAAAATATGAAAAAGTTACGGCACTCATACGGGCTAAAGACGCATTCCCGGGGAAATCCGCGGTATTAAATGACGCTTTTAAAATTGCAAAAGGCGAAGCAATACTTGTATTTGATGCGGATGCAACAGTAGAACCTGATTTTCTTTCAAAACTTATACCGTATCTTGAGCCGAAAGATGTGGGAGCTGTTCAGGCAAGAAAAGTTATAAGAAACAAAAACGTAAATCTTCTAACAAGATGCCAGAACAATGAATACACAATGGA
>CALVCJ010000080.1 GCA_944326015.1 Candidatus Gastranaerophilales bacterium | reverse complement strand
TTGCAGGAGCTTGAAAATCAGGGGATTGCTTGCGAGAGAAAGTCGCTTGCTGACGATCTCTCTGTATTGATGCAGTTCGATCCCGAAATCAAAAAGATAATAGTCTGAGAATAAAAAATCAAGGCATTAAATCGTGCCTTGCTTTTTTTGTTGGCGTGCTCATGGGAAATCAAACCCCAAATTTATATCAGTGAAAAATTTAAGTGGATTTATTATCTATCTTATTTATAAACTATAAATAAAATATGATAATTTTGAAATTAGACAAAAATAATAAAAATTTAGATGTTAATAAAGCTATTGGCTTAATAAGGGAATCTTGATATAATAAAGTAAAATACAATCATATAGGAATATTTTATGGGATTTTATTTGAGTAAAAGCAAATATGTGGAAGGTGTAAGCTGCCTCAAGGCCGCATGGCTTACAAAATACAAACCGGAAGAAAAGAAAATCTCGAGTATTATGCAACATCTTATGGACGAAGGCAACGTGATCGGGGATCTTGCTATGGGTCTGTTCGGTGATTTTGTCGAAACAACTACATATAAACAGGACGGGAGCCTCGATCTCGCTCAAATGTGTAAGAAAACTGAAGAATGTATAAAACAAGGGGTCGAGAATATTTGTGAAGCTGCTTTTATGTATAATAATTTATACTGTGCTGTGGATATTTTAAGAAAAGAAGAAGACGGATATTCGGTTTATGAGGTAAAGGCAACAAAAAACATAAAGGATTATCATATAATTGATCTCGCGTTTCAAAGATTCGTTCTTGAAAAATGCGGCATAAATTTAAAAAGATTATATTTGGTTCTGAAAAGTGACGATTACATCAGAGGAGAAGAATTTGAACCTGATAAGTTTTTCGCTTTGAAAGACGTAACAGATATGGTAACAGATGAGATATCCGAGGTCGAAGACAATCTAAATAAGATATATGAAGTTTTAAAAAGTAAAGAAGAGCCGGACGAAGGTTTTTCAAGATCATGTTTTTCGCCTTACGAATGCGGATATTTTGAATACTGTAAAAAATGCTTGCCTGAAAATTCCGTATTCGATTTAAGAGGAATGAAGGCGGATAAAAAAATAAAACTTTATAAAAAGGGAATAGTTACTTTCGACGATGTAAAAAAAAGAGGGGTAGGACTTAGTGCAATCCAACAAATGCAGATAGATTACGCAAACTGTCAGCAACCGTATGTTGATAAAAGTCAACTCAGAGAGTTTTTGGGGAGAATAAAATTCCCTGTGTATTTTTTGGATTTTGAAAGTTATATTCCGCCTTTTCCAGAGTTTACAGGAATGAAAACTGGCAGACAAATGTTGTTTCAGTTTTCATTGCATTATATTGATAAAGTAGGAGGAACTCTCGGGCATAAAGAGTTTTTGGGAGAATCAGGCGAAGACAACAGAAGGCTTATTGCGGAAAAATTAGTGGAGTATATACCCGATAACGCGAGCGTTATTGTATATAATGCCAGGTTTGAATCGACCGCAATAAAAGAACTTGCAAACGATTTTCACGATCTTTCGGATAAACTGATGAAAATAAATGATAACATCGTAGATTTGTATGAACCGTTTTCAGAAGGATTTTACTATGACGGAAAATTCGGAAAATCACTTTCTATAAAGACGGTTTTGCCTGTTTTGTGTCCGAACGATCCTGAACTCGATTATTCTAATCTCGAAGGCGTACACAAAGGCGATGAAGCGATGACAGTTTTCCCGATGATAAAGGACAAGCCGATTGAAGAGCAGAAAAAAATAAGAGAAAGTCTTTTAAAGTATTGTTGCCTGGATACGCTTGCTACCGTAAAGATATTAGAAAAACTTTATCAGGTTGTTTTAGAATAAAGATAAAATGTTTAATTACAGTCTTTAAAGTGTCGAAAGCTACAAGAATAACAAACAGACGCTTATAAATCAAAGCGTCTGTTTGTTTTTTGTTGCTAATTATAGTTTGTCAAACCAGTATTTCAAAAGTCTTATTCTTGCTGGAATCCACTGGCTGCACAGCAAATATGTTTCGCCGTTAATAGAAATGAATTCATCCTTATAGTATCTGCTCGGCTGATATCCGGATTTGTTGAAATCAACTGTTTTTACCAGTATAGGAAATGTGGGCATGTTAAAATTGACTTTTGCAAATTCTGGCGTTTGCAGATCGTGGAGTAAAGCAGGCGTCATTTTACCGTTTTTAACGATATCATTAAATATTTTAAATACAGTTGTTTTATTGCTGCCTTTTGGTGTTTTATGCGTGGTCCCGGTAATGCCGACTGGAGGATTAACGATTTGACTGTTTGTAGTTGGAAGATTGTTTTGCGCTATTTTTGCAAGAGAAAGGCTTCTCATAAACAAGTCGTTGTCGTTATTAAGTTTGCCGATATTGTCAACTAAGGGTTTATAAATTTCCGTGGAAAATTTATCGTTAAACAACACTTCAACTTTTACATCAGGAAAATATTTATAAATTACACTATTCAGGATAGATAAAATAGATTGTATATTGTTATGTAATTGCTTTTTGCATAAAGGTGAAACAAAATAAATGTTTGCAGGAATATCCTTAAATATAATGAATGAAATTAAAATCGCGCGCAAAATCTTTTTAATAACGTTTGCTTCGGGATTTTTATAACCTAAACCATAGGTGGAATGAAAAGCGGAGTCAACCAAGTAAAGTTGTTGAGCAATGCCGTTTTCCAATTGAATACCTACAACATCAATTTCACATTGCTTAATAAATTGTGCAGGTTTTGATTGCTTGAAAACATCTATGTCAGGAATATTTTCAAAAAGATTAGCTGTCGTTTCCTTTAAAACGGATTCAATATCTGATTGAAATTTTTTTACAATGTCGAGAGTTTGTGTATCGATTGTAAATAGATGGGATACAGACCAGTTTGTTTGAACAATCTGGCATCCTTTAATATTTTGCAGCCATGATTGAACCATTTGTTCACAAATTTCAATTTTCATACGTTTTCTCCTTGTTTTAAGCGATTTTACAGATTAAAATTTGTTTATAAACATAACTAATATAACATATTATTAAAATAAAAGCAAGTGTTAGATGAATAAACGACTTTGACTTTGAAATAATAAAATATTTTATCTGAATTGTTGTTTACAAATTCTGATTCTCGTGGTTGTCATAGAATACATTTTAATCTCATGGGGCATCAATCTTCGTGGAAGATACTTGTTATATCTTTCAAATTATTAAAAGTCAAGCCACCATTCGCAGCTGTCGATTTTATATTTCTTAACGACGGCACAAGCCTTATTTACCTCTTTTATGTCTCTTTCGATAGTTCTGATAGTAAGGTCTTTTATTCCGAAACGCGCAAGTTTTTTTATTATCTGCTTGGGGGCGGGCTTTTTTTCTTCATTATAGACCATAAACGGGAAAAGACCGGTCATGTATTTATAATAATAATGATAATTAAAATAATCGGAGTATATGAAGTATATAAAAGCACGTCGATACAGTCTGACAAGCTTTTCATTGCTTTTGTCGATATCTCTTGCGGGTGTCAGCCATACATTATAATCCGGATTGCAGAAGCTTTCATTATCTTCCAGAGAGTAATTTCGTATAAAGAGATAAACCTCGTCGTATCTCGGATCTTTTGCGATGGTGTAGATTTTATCTTTTTTAAATATAATATCAAAATACGAAAGTAGAGGCGAGATCGCCTCAATATAGCGTTTTACTGTCCGTTTAGTCAGTGGGGGATCCGTTATTGTCCTGAAATTTCTGAAATAGGTTGCACGGGACGATGTCAGCACGATATACAGACATAACTGTTTGAACGGCGCTGAAAACTGATTTATATCTTTGTTTTTTCTTTCAAACTGCATTGCGGTTTTCCTTTGAGTGTTTACTGAAAAATTTTTCAGATTTTATTATAGCACAAAAAACGACAACAGTATAGTCAAGTTTACGGGAAGCGAAATGTTATAATAAAAGCATGAAGGCAAAAAAATCTTGCCAAATAAATACAAGAGAGGTTTTAACATGAGAGAAGAATTTATCAAAGAATATCCGTCGCAAAGGATACTGGGCATTATTCGTCATAACGGAGACGGAACTCAAAGCGCACATGATTTTCCGTCGGGCAGATACTTGGGGATTTATGACGAAAGGACAGACGAAACGCTGGATTTTCCTTCTCGCAGAGTAATCGCAAAGGGAAACATACTGGCAAGTCTGATCTATAATCAGCATAAATAAAACGACGTTAAAAACGCTTAAATTGGCTGGTTATATAGAGATAAGCGAAAGCTTGCCTGGCAGCAACTATGTGCCGGATCGGTTTTTATTAATCCGATCCGGTACAACAAATTGACGTGAGGTAAGTTTATGTTTTTAGTACATGCTCGTATTTAAAAACATAATAAATTACAAGATATTTTATTTTGACAAAATATTAAAAAGCAGGAAAAATATGAACAATGATAATTTTATAGTTGAAAACGGAGTTTTAAAAGAATACCGCGGCAATGAAAAGCATGTAGTAGTCCCGAACGAAGTAATTGTCATAGGCGAAGGTGCTTTTTATAAAAACGAAAAAATTGCGAGCGTTAAGTTGCCGAAAGGTTTGAAGATAATCGACAATAGCGCGTTTGACGGCTGTAGCAATCTTTTCGAGATCGACCTGCCGGAAGGATTGGAAGATATAGACGTATTTGCGTTTGACGGCTGCAGAAGTCTTAAAAGCATTCACTTGCCGGAAAGCCTTAAAACTATATGCTTTCACGCATTCAGAAATTGCAGCGCTCTTTCTACGATAAATCTTCCCGACAACATTAAAAATATCGGATATGCGTTTTCGGGCTGCGATAATATAAAATATCAAGTCGAAAACGGAGTCAGGTATATCGGCAACTGGGCAGTAGATGTCGTCAGAACAGAAGGAATGCCTTTGGACGAAGAATACAAATATGCGATTTTTAACGATTGGATGGATATGCATATTATGGACGGTATCGGTAAAAATACGACGCTGGAAGAGGTCTCACTGAGAAAAGGCACGATCGGAGTTGCAAGCGGAGCTTTTGTCAATTGTGTTAATCTTAAAAGTATTATCATCCCGAGCGGAGTAAAATATCTTGGTGACGGAGCGTTTTATGGATGCGGCAATCTTTCAGAAGTCAATATTCCTGAAGGAGTAACCGACATAGGATCGGGAGCCTTTATGAATTGCGGTAATCTTATAAAAGTAATTTTGCCTGACACGATTAAAGATATCGGAGATTTCTCCACGTTCAGAAATTGCGACGGTCTTATAAATGTAAGAATACCTGATAATGTAAAAGCAATAGGATATAATGTTTTTGACGGGTGCATCAGTCTAAAAAGCGTAAAACTGCCTGGCAGCTTGGGGGTTATATACGATGCGGCATTCTGCTATTGCACGAGCCTTGAAAACATAGATTTGCCTGATAGCGTGAGAGAGATAGGAGAATGGGCTTTTTACGGCTGCGGGGAACTCAAAAGCATAAAAATACCTGACGGTGTACAAAAAATAGCTTCCATGACGTTCGCAGAATGTAAAGGTTTGACTATAAACATTCCGGCAAGCGTAACCGACATCGATTCGGATGCGTTTGAAAACGCAGTCGACTTAACTGTCATGACTCCGGAAGGCTCGTTTGCAAGGAAATTTTTCAATAAAACAGATACAGTTAAAATAATATGATAAAGTGCTTGTTGTAAACTTGATATAGAGGAAGGTTGTTGTATGAGAAAGATAAATTATATTGAAATACAAGATTTGGATGAGATCGGATACGATTTGAACAAAATAAATCATGATCATTTTGTGCATCCGTTATTTCACGGTACGCGCAGGGCAGCACTGGAGTGTCCTTCCGACGAGATTGAAAAGATGCAGCAGTGCAGCAGAAAAATAATAGATTTTATACTCAAAGTCTTTTTTGAGGAAAAGACGATTTCTTTTGAAGAGATAGAAAATTATAAAGAAAAGAATCCGAAAAGTCATTTCGTCAGTGCAATTTTGCCTCAATTAAAAATTTCAACGTTGTGTGAGTACGGCAATCTGTATCTGTCTACGCAATTCAGGGAGGCGGCTGATTATGCAAGATTCGGATGCGGGGAGCTGTGCCAGATGGGATACGATAACGCTGTCGGTATAATTGAAAACAATATAAAAGGTTATTCAGACGATACAAGGAAGGCAATAGATTATTTGCTTGAAAATTATCCGAAATTTTTGAACAGCGAAAAAGTTGTCCTTGTTTATGAAAACGTTAAATTTTCAGATCTTTATACCGAAAGAGGATATCCTTATGTTGAAGAAGACGAAAACTATACAAAAGAAAACATAGAAGAGCTTTATAGTGATTATCGTGAAAGTTTTAGCTATTGCAGGCTGAGATTAAAATGTGAAGAAGATTGTTA
>CALVCJ010000079.1 GCA_944326015.1 Candidatus Gastranaerophilales bacterium | reverse complement strand
CCCAGAGATAAGATTAATGGTGTAGGCGATCATTGTGCCGCTAAGATTATACGTGACGGATGGAAAATTACATATTAAATTCTAATTACAAAGTCAGATTGATTAATATTATGTAAAGATATTGGTAATTAAATATTTAGAGAGTATAATTATCTTGTTACGATAGATTTTTTAGTAAGAAAGATGATTATGCAGGATACTTTAGAAAAAAGATCAATAAAAAATATAGATTTTAACATAGATTTGGCTCAAAGTTTTGGAATTTATAAAAATAATTCTGAATTTGACTTATTAGATTATGCAAGTTCAGTTAATATTTCCTGTGGTTTCCATGCAGGAGATCCGCTGACTATCAGAAATGCACTTTTAAGAGCAAAAGAAAATAATGTTGTTGTCGGAGCTCATATTGGTTTTGATGATATCCAAGGATTCGGTTACCGTGATATGGATTTAACCGATGATGAGATTGAAGCTCTGGTTATTTATCAGATCGGAGCTTTAATGTCTTTTGCTAAAACTTTTAATATGGAAATAGAACATGTAAGACCGCATGGGGCAATGTATAAAAGGTGTGCATCGGATTTCGCTTTTAGCTGTTCGGTTGCAAAAGCTGTAAAAAAATGTTCAAAATGGCTTGTTTACTACGGAGCATCAGGCGAAATTACTGAAAAAACCGGTGAATTTATAAATATTCCCGTTGCACATGAAGTTTGTCTTGAAAAAATGTATAATGTTGATGGAACTGTTAATACTGTTGCCAGAGATAATGAAAATACAGAAATTGAAATTCAGCGTTTAAAACAACTTCTTACTTATTCTCAGGTTTCCAATATAGAAGGCGGTAAGACAGTTGTGAAAGCTGATACAATTCATTTTACTAACAGGCTTTCAAATTCATTAGATTTGATAAGGCAGTCATATGAAGTTATAAAACCTGTTCCGGTAAATTATAAAAATGCGTGTTTATCAGGCTGGGTTGAATAATTTGAAATATAACAAGGATAGATTATAAGGCAATGAAAGATTTTAGAAAAAATTTTAAATTTCCCGAAGATGTAAGATGGCTGATGCCAGGATTACAGGTAAAACGCTGGTTTGCCCTGATATTTCTCGGCGCTGTTTTAATGACATTCGGCGTTTTAATTTTGTTTGATATAAAGCCAGTTTTTTATACAATGGAATTTATCCGTAAAATAGCGCGGACAGTTTCTACGGAATGGATTGCTTTTGCAGCTGTAATGTTTGGTGCAGGAATATTTTTTAAAGGCTGGCAGAAAACAAATTTGTCAATTCTTGACGGCAGTGATAACCAATCATTACTGGAAAATCTTTATAGAAGAAGAAAACTTAACAGAGGTCCGAAAATCGTAGCGGTTGGAGGCGGCACAGGTCTTTCAATGCTGCTACGCGGGATTAAAAATATAACAAATAACGTAACAGCAGTTGTAACTGTGGGAGATGATGGGGGCAGCTCCGGCAGGTTAAGAGAAGAAATGGGGGTTCTGCCTCCAGGTGATATAAGAAACTGTATTGCAGCACTTGCAAATGATGAAGATCTGGTTACAAAATTGTTTCAGTATAGGTTTAAAGCAGGAGAAGGTCTTGAAGGGCACAGCTTTGGGAATTTATTTTTAACAGCCCTTTGTTCAATAACCGGTGATATGGTTCGCGCAGTTAAGGAATCTTCTAATGTTTTATCAATCCGCGGCAGGGTTTTGCCTTCTACTCTAGATGATATGAAGCTTGTAGCTGAAATGCAAGACGGTAGGATTATACATGGGGAATCAAATATTCCTGAGGCTCATGGAAAAATTAAACGATTATTTACTGTACCTCAAAACTGCAAAGCTTTGCCTGACGTAATTTCTGCAATAAGAGATGCTGAATTAATTATTCTTGGTCCAGGAAGTTTGTATACAAGCGTGATTCCAAATCTGTTAATACAAGAAATTTCGCATGAGATCGCAAAATCGAATGCTAAAAAGATTTATGTCTGTAATATCATGACCCAGCCAGGTGAAACTGATAACTACAGCGTATGTGATCATATTAACGCTTTGATACGCCATGCAGGCAGCAAAAAAATAATTGATGCTGTTCTTGTAAATGATTTTCTTCCTGCTAATATGGCAAAAAAATATCAGATATCAGGCTCATATCCGGTAAATCTTGATTTAGAAAACCTGAACAAACTTGGTGTTAAACTTGTTACAAGAAAGCTTATTGAAGATAGCAGGGAGGGCCTTGTAAGGCATAGCTCCAATCGTGTTGCAAGAGCTGTTTATTACTGGTTTAGAAAAGAGCATAAATCGGATAAGGGAAATTTGTTTACTCATAAAGAAGCTGAAGATAAGGCTGTAATGTGTGATGGTTAAAAAAATTACTGTTAATACAATTCGTAAATATAAAGAAAATAAAGAAAAATTTTCTGTTTTAACAGCTTATGATTATTCAACAGCAAAATATATTGATGAGGCAGGAATTGATATTATTTTAATCGGCGACAGTCTTGCAATGGTTGCTTTAGGTTATGAAACGACACATTGTATAGATGTAGATGTGATGAAGATTTTTACCCGTGCAGTTGCAAAAGGCGTAGAGCACGCAATGGTTGTTACAGATATGCCTTTTTTAAGTTATCATGCCGATATTCCATCTGCTGTTAAAAATTGTGGTTTAATGGTTAGAGAGGGTGCTAACGGAGTTAAAATTGAAGGTTTTAGTGATTATATCTTAAATGTAATAAGACGTTTAACCGAAACTGGGATTCCTGTTATGGGACATTTAGGTTTCACTCCGCAATTTATAAATACTTTTGGCGGTTATAAAATTCAAGGGAAAACTCAAGAAGCTGTCGACGAAATTTTAAAACAAGCAAAAGAATTAGAAAAAGCAGGGGTATTTTCGATAGTTCTTGAAATGGTTCCGCAGAAAAGTGCAAAATATATTACAGAAAATGTTACTGTTCCGACAATTTCCTGCGGAGCAGGGAAGTATTGTGATGCTCAGGTGCTTGTATGTGATGATATTTTCGGAAAATTCTCTGATTTTAAACCAAAATTTGCCAGAAAATACGGTGATATGAAATCATTAATATTTAATTGTGCAAAGCAATTTAACGATGATGTAAAGTCAGGTAAATTTCCCTGTGATGATGAAGTTTTTTAGTATATAAGAAGGGAGTGGGTGTTATGATATTTGATAAATACGGATTAATTTTTCTTCTATTTACATATGCAGTTTCTTTAATAGCATTTGTACTGTTTTTATATGTAATTGTAAAATGTATAATAGATTTGATAAAAAAAAGAAAAATTATTCAAAAACGAATTAAATCTGCTCTTTTGCTCATTTGTATTGTATGTATGATACTGGCGGCTCCATGGTGGTTTTTAAGTGCTGCTTTTAATACAAAATCAGCTAAAAATTCAGAATTATTGCATAAATTGTCTGTAAAAACTTCAATTTTACCTTCAGTGAGAAGTTATATGCATAATAACTTAGGAGGTTATTACTATGCAAATTATGAGGGTGAAAAGGCTATTTCTGTGTTTGAAAAATCAAAATTTTTGGATAGTTTATACCCTTTATGCTCTCTTTATACAATAAAAGGCGACTATGTAAAAGGTGTTGAAGTTTGTAATGCTGTCGGAATGCATCAGGCAGTTTCCGTAAATTATATACTTAATAAGGATTATAAAAAAGCACTGAAGGCGATAAACCTGAAGTTTGAAAAACCGCAGAGTTTAAATTGTATGGATTACGCTACAAGAGGATATATTTATAAAAAGTCAGGTAAAAAATCTGAAAGCAAAAAAGATTTTGACAAAGCCTCCAAAATGTGCAAAAATGTGGAAATAATTAAAAAAATAGCTTCTGAGGATAACTATTTTGAGAATTTATATGCTGAAAAAAAGATAAAGTATAACTTTTAATTTTATTTATATGATATAATTTTTTAGAAAGAGAGATATATATGCTGTATCATAAAATAGTTGAAGTGAGAGAAAAGATTAAACAGTGGAAAAAAGAGGGACTGACTGTAGGACTAGTTCCTACAATGGGAGCTTTGCACAACGGACATTTGAGTCTTATTAAAAAAAGTGTTGAAAAATGCGACAAGACAGTTGTATCAGTTTTTGTTAATCCTATTCAGTTTTGTCCCGGAGAAGATTTGGATAAATATCCAAGAACTCTTGATGCTGATGAAAAACTTTGTAATGATGCAGGGGTAGATATCGTTTTTTCGCCGTCACCTGTCGAGATGTATCCGGATGCGCAAATGCTCAGTAATGATTTTCTGACATATGTAATACCGCCATTTTTTTATACAAACAAATTATGCGGGAAATCTCGTGTCGGGCATTTTGACGGTGTCTGCACAGTTGTAAATAAATTATTTAATATTGTTCAGCCTGATTTTGCATTTTTCGGAGAAAAAGACAGGCAGCAGTTAATTATTTTGAAAAAAATGGTTAAAGATTTGAATATCCCTGTTCAAATTATTCCATGTCCGATCGTAAGAGAAGAAAACGGGCTTGCTTTGTCTTCAAGAAATAAATACCTGTCTGAAGACGACAAAGTTAATGCACTTGTATTAAGCAAGATTTTATTTAATATAAAATCATGTTATAATGAAGGTATGAAAGATGTTAAAGCATTAACAGAAACAGCATATTCATTTTTAAATGACAGGCACAGTCTTGAATATCTGGAATTCAGAGATGCTGACAATTTGGAAGAAAAAACAGCTGCAGATAATAATACGATTGTATTTATTGCCTTAAAAATTGGTAACGTGAGATTGATTGATAATATATCGTTAGTGTGAGGAAAATATGCTTGCAATTTATAAATTTCTGTCGAAGATATTACAGTTAATACTTAATGTATTCTTTGTTATACAAATTTCATTAATGATACTTGTATTTTTGACAGCAACTTACTGGTTTTTAAATTTGATAGATGTGCATGTATTTGATTTCGTATCACCTATTGCAGAATTTGTTTCCAATATTGTAAGGCTTTTTTACCATAGGGATGTAGAAATTGGTGGAGCTTATATTGATCCCTCAATTCTGTTGTTTGATTTAATTGCAGTTGTGATTGTTTTTATTATAACAAAATCAAAATATTATTTTCACAGGACAATGGATGATATAAATATTAGTATTAAGGAATGTGAACAGAAAGCTGAAGCTAAATTTAATAAATCTTTACAAAAAGAAGTTGAAAATAGCATAAGAAAATGTAATAATGTTGCGATTCTCGTTCAATTTAGTGCAAAAAATATGCTAGTAGATTCATGTTGGGGCGGTGATGCAAATGAAGGTGTAAAAGAAAAAGAAGAAGAAGCTTTTAAAACATTTTATGCATCAATAAAAAATATCTCTAATTGTAAGTTCGCAAAAACCGGAGATAAAATGCTTATTATTCTTAACGATTTTGAAAATATTGATAATTTGTTAAACTTTATCTATCTTTCCATAAATCGTATAAGAGTAAATATGAAAAAGAAGAAATGGCTTCTTTTAAGCTATATATCTGCAGATGTTTATGATAATAATACGAACTTTAAAGGTGATGTATATCCTTTACTAGAAAAACTTCTAACATTAAAAATTAAAAACGAAGCTGTTTGCCTGGGAAATTTTTGTATGCGTTATGAATTGAATAATGAACCCATGTTTACTCCTTTTTTACGTGGCACTTATACAATTAATGAAGAGTGCGAAGTTTGGTCTTTAGTTAAGAAAGTTTAACTTTCCTATTGATTTTTTTTGGGGTTTAAAGTAATATAAATATACAACCGCAGACAGTTAGCGGGGGTGGGGCAGAACATTTGAAGATGCCGGTTCATGGTGTTAGATTAGTTGTTACCCCAAGGTTTTAGAAAAAACTTAAACTCCCCCTTAATATACCAGCTAACCGAGGTGATACAGTCGAAATATATAAAATAGATTTGTTACCTTGTGAGATTTTGCGGTCAAAATATAAAAGATGCAAAATCTTTTGTGTTTTAAAAGGTCGATAAATTTAATTTGTAAAACAAAGGAGCTAAAAATGGCAACAAAAGCTTTTAAATCTGAAAAAATAGATGCTATGAAAGCAAAAGCAGAAAAAGCCCAGGTAGCTATTTTAACTGATTATAAAGGTTATACCGTAGAAGAAATTACAAATTTAAGACGCAGCATTCAAAAAGAAGGCGGCGATTATATGGTAACCAAAAATACATTGGCTAAAATTGCTTTCAAGGGTACTGATTTTGAAGTGCTTACAGATGCTTTGACAGGTCCTGTCGCAATTGCGTTCGGGTTTGAAGATCAGGTAAGTCCTGCAAAAGCAGTTGCAAAATTTATTAAAGATACCAAAAAAGGTGCAATTTTAGGTGGAGCTTTAGACGGGAAATTGTTAACAGCTAAAGAAGCAGAAGCATTATCAAAAATGCCTTCAAAAGAGGAACTTCTTGCAAAAATTCTCGGTTCTATCAATTCACCTGCTTCAGGTATCGTTGGATCTATCAATGCAGTTTTGTCACAGCTT
>CALVCJ010000078.1 GCA_944326015.1 Candidatus Gastranaerophilales bacterium | reverse complement strand
GCTGCCGGAAGTCAAGAAGCCCGGAAGGCAAGCTGTTATCGGAGCTTCGCACGAAAGTAACTTATTTGCGGTCTCTGCCCGCCTTAAACAGCCAGACGTTCTGACCTCCGAACCTCTGAACCTCTGAATAAAAGACTTCTTGACATCCGTTAATTTTAATTGCTTATTTTCTAATTTTTTTGCAATAAGATTGAGAACGAAGTCCCGAATGCCATTAAATCTAAAAACCTTTGTTACATCTACATCCTGTCGGGGGGGGGGCAACTGAAAGCTTCTCTATTCATTATTTTTCATCCTCCTTTTTTATATTTATTATAAACTTTTTTATCTGATTTTGCAAGTGTTTTTTACATCGGCAGCTTTATGCAGAATTCTGTTTTTACATTTTCCTCGCTTTCAACCGTAATTTCTCCGCCGTGTGATTTTATTATCTGTTGAGAAAGGTAAAGCCCGAGTCCCGTTCCAATTTTACGGAATTTTTTTGCAGCAGAATAATATTTATTAAATATTAGTTTAAGCTCGTTTGCGGGAATTCCCTGTCCGTAATCTATTACTGATATTGTTATGTATCCTGGGATTTCACCGGTTGTTATATCAATTTTATCTTTTGTATTGCTGTGTGATATTGCGTTTGATATAAGATTTTTTAAGACTCTCTCAAGCTGAAGTGCGTCTGCTGTTACTTTTATGTCTCTTGATGGGGTAAAATATATAGTAATATTTGAATTATTCGCAATTGGTTGTGTTCTTTCCACAATACCAGATATAAATTTATTAAGCATTATATTTTCTTTTAAAAGCCGAATACCTGTTTCTTTGATTTTGTACGTTTCTAAAATTATTTGAACAAGATCAACAAGTTCTTCATTTGACTTTTTCATATTCAAAAGAGCAACCTGCTGTTTTTCTGTTATGTCACCGAATGTACCATTTAAAAGGAAGTTTATAATATTTGATTCTGCAACTATCGGAACTTTAAGATCATGGGTAAGAGTTGCTACAAAATCTTCTTTTAATGTTTCAATTTCACGTTCTTTTGTAACATCTTTAATAAGAATTACGTAGCGTTTTTTATCATCGTCAAGAGAAAGTTTAATTGAGTGCATAACAAAGTTGTTGGTAGGTGTATGCTTTATAAAAACATCTTTGTTTTTTAACCTTTCAATTGGAGTGTCATCACTGATTTGTATGTAGTCAAAAATATTTTTTCCGATAATTTCCTGTCCTTTTTCTCCGAACCATTCGCTGACCTGTGGTGTAACTCTTAAAATCTGCTGTTTGTCATTTATAATCAAAATTCCGTCAGAGAGAGAATTTATTACAGATTCAAGAAGCTTGTTCTGCCGCATCAATTCTGCCTGATATTCAACAATCATTTTTTCCCTATCATTTAATGTTTCGACCATACGGTTAATGCTGTCTGTCACATTTTGATAAGTCGGATGATTTATTTCATCAATTTTAGTTGATAAATTCCCGTATCTGACAGAATTCACAGTGTTTGTAACCATGCCGAGATAATCGTTAATTTTTGACCAACGCTTGTTTGTCTGCCGGGTAATTAAGAAAAGTATGATGAATACCAATATGATACTTAAATTTAAGATATACCAAAGCATTTGAATTTCCCTCTCTTTATGTTAAGATTATAGCAGATAAGGGATATTTTGTATATGGGAAATTTGAAATTACCTGAAACAATAAAAATGGTTATAACAGATTTCGATGGTGTAGTGACTGATAACTGTGTGTTTATCGCAGATGACGGAAGTGTATGCAGACGTTTGAATTTTAAAGATGTCATGGGATTTTCAATTTTGCGGAAGAACAATTATATGATAGGGATTATTTCCGGTGAAAAAAATGCGGCAATTGAAATTCTTGCAAAAAAATTTCAAATAGAAGAAGTTCATCAAAATATAAGAGTAAAGATTGATGTTTTGAAAAATATTCTTGAAAAATACAAACTTTCTAAAGAAGAATTTGTTTATATCGGTGATGATATAAATGATATTGAATGTCTGGAATATGCAAAATATAAAATTACTGTTCCTCATTCTGTTGATAAAATTAAAAATGTTAAAGGAATACAGATTACAAAATCTGATGCTGGAAACGGAGCTTTCAGAGAGGTGGTAGATTGTTTGATAAATTAAAGAAAATATTTGAGAAAATTTCAAGTTTAAACAAGTCTCTTGATGAATACAAAAAAGATACAGTAATACAGTCTTTGCCGTCTCTCACTTATGTAAATCGTGCAAAAAAATTTATAGACCAGAAAAAGCTTGATGAAGCAGAAAAAATTTTGCAAAAAGCTCTTGAACTCCCGCAAAAAGATGCACTTGTGTATAAATATCTGGGAGTGGTTTACGAAAAAGCAGGCAAGTTTGATATGGCCGTAGATAGTTATCAAACTTCCGCGGATTTGAACCCGCAGGACAGAAATATCTGGCAAAGACTAGGTTTTATGTTGATTTCCACAGGTAAGTACGAAAATGCTTTGAAATCTTTTGAAAATGCCGATAAAATTCAACCTGGAAATACAGATACGTATACCGGTTGGGGGATGGCATTTATGAAGCTCGGCAAATATAATGAAGCAAGAGAAAAATTTATGCGAGCTGCAGATATCTATAAATATAACTTTAATGCAATTTTTCTTTGCGCAGTTATGGAAATTAAATTGAAAATGTACGATAAAGCTGATATGAAACTTGCTTTCTTAGCTAATGTCTGCCCTGATGCAAATAATACATTTGAATTTGCGAGATTAAAAGCTCTTAAAGAGGATATAAACAACGCTATTCATTATGCACTTAAATCTCTTGAGTTTAATCCGAATATGCTGCCTGCTTATATACTTTTGGGACAGATTTATGCAGGAAAGTTTGATTTTGACAATGCATTGAAGTATTTTAAAGCTGCCGAAGAAAAAAATCTTGTAAATCCATTATTTTTCCTTGAATATGGTAAAATGTTTCAAAAGTTTGAAAAGTATGATGATGCCAAAATAAAATTTTTAAAATCTCTTGAAATGGACAGCGAAAACACAGAAACTCTTGCAAATCTCGGTTTGTGTTGTGTTACAAGAAAAGAATATGACGAAGCACAGCCTTTATTGGAAAAATCTTTGAAAAAAGAACCAGAAAATTTTGTTGTAAAGCAGGCTCTTGGAATAATTGCTTTTGAAAATAACGAGACAGATAAGGCTATTTCTTTTTTCAGAAGTAATGATGAAGAACCTGTAAATGCATATTATCTTGCAAAATGTTTTGAACGTTTGCAAAATGATACAAAAGTTAAAGATTATTATGAATCTGCAATTTACCATAATCCAAAATATATTGCAGCTTTTACTGATTATGCAAAGTATCTGATTTTGCATGACGAGTTTGCCGAGGCGCAGAGAAAACTCCGAAAGGCTTTGAAAATTGATGAAAATAACACTGTATTATTAAATTTAATGTTTTATGCTAGTTACAGGCTTGTCAAAGATAACGTTTGTGAATATAATGTTAAAGAAACAATTTTAATAGCGGATAAAATTGAAAGAATTAATCCGGACCTGTTTGAGTACTCCGAGGAAAAGCTTGAATTAATAAGGCTTTTGCCCCAAAAACCGGAAAGAGAATAAAGTTGAGAAAGATAATAGTTCAAAAATTTGGCGGAACATCTGTTGCTGACACTGATAAAATAAAAAATGTCGCAAAAATTGTTATACGGGAAAAACAGAACGGAAATGATGTTGTTGTAGTTGTTTCGGCTATGGGACATACTACAGACTATCTTGTTAAAATGGCGAAGGATTTTTCAGAAAATCCATCCGCCAGAGAGTTAGATATGCTTTTGTCAACTGGAGAAGGAGTTTCAATTGCTCTGCTTGCAATGGCTATACAGGCAGCAGGTTATGATGCTGTTAGTTTTAACGCAATGCAGGCCGGAATTATGACTGAAAATATACATTCTAAGGCAAGAATCATTGATATAAAAACTGAAAAGATTAAACAAAATTTGAAAGAAGGTAAAATCGTTGTTGTAGCTGGATTCCAGGGGGTCACTGATGATGGCGAGATTACAACCCTTGGCAGAGGAGGCTCTGATACTTCTGCAGTTGCTATTGCTGCTGCTTTGAATGCTGAAAGATGCGATATTTATACAGATGTTGAAGGTGTTTATACAACCGATCCGCGTATTGTCCCAAAAGCTTCACGACTTAATGAAGTTTCATATGAGGAGATGCTGGAGCTTGCTCATGCTGGTGCAAATGTCCTTCATCCGCGCAGTGTTGAAACCGCAAAGCTTTTTCATGTCCCTATGCGCGTGAGAAGCAGTTTTAAACTTGATAATTTAGGTACTTTAATATTAGGAGTCGAAAAAATGGAAATTAATAAACCCGTAACAGGTGTTGCTGCTGATTTATCTCAGGTAAGAATTGTGGTTTGTGATGTACCTGATAAGCCGGGGGTAGCTGCCAAATTGTTCAGCAGGTTAGCTAAGGAAAATATTTCCGTTGATATGATAATTCAGTCATATGCAAGAAAAATATCTAATACAAATGATATTGCCTTTACCGTTGATTCTGCTGATCTTTTAAAAACGCGGGAGGCACTTGATGCTTTAAAGAGAGAACTCGGTGTTGACGGTAATATTCAAATAGATGAAAATATTGCAAAAGTATCAATAGTCGGAGCCGGTATGATTGATAGACCCGGGGTTGCATCTGCAATGTTTGAAACACTTGCACAACAGAATATAAATATAAGAATGATTTCAACCAGTGAAATTAAAATTAGTTGTCTTGTTGATAAAGAAAATGCTAGGCATGCAGTTCAGGCACTGCATAAAGTTTTTGGTCTGGAAAGCTCTGAAATTGCGGAAGTAAAAGGTGATTTGCCTAATTTAGACTAGCTTTTTATTCAGCTATAAAAAAAAAGGGGGAAAAAGGCTCTGCGGTATTTCCGGATTTGAACCCCCAAACCCCCTGTTGGAATTAAGAATAGCTGGAAGTATGAAAAAGATTTAATGATTATATTTAATATAATAAGTGTGTTTTTTACAATTACCCAGAAGTATAATAGAAAAATCCAACTAGGTAATTTAAATTTTTTATTAAAAGGCATGCTTTATTTAGTAAAGCTGTCAAAATTTTCTGCCAAAAAATGGAATAAGTGTACATAAGGCACTTTTTCTAGAATATAGTAAATACGCTTACTTTACCCTATCTTAATAAAAGTTTATAAAAAGGGTTGACAAATAAATGATTATAGTTTATAGTAAAAGTGTTAGATGAAGTGTTAAATGAACACTTAATAAAACCTCGTGAGAGGAGGATGAATATGATTACAGTTAATCCGGTAAAATTTAATACAGCTAAACCAATTTCTTTCGGTGAAGGAAATTTAAATAATATAACCCCGAATGTTGCAATTTTGTCGTTGCAAAACCCGAATGCGAAGATTAATTTCGAAAATGACCTTAACCGTACGCAAAAAGCGGATATGGCTCAAAATCCGAATATGCTTAACGCTCTTGGCGCTAAGCTTCGCAAGACTTATAATATACTATTTTCACCTGATTACGACAGAGCAAGCAAAAGCCCTAAGCATATTTCATTTTTAGGTTAATTTTGTTTCTGTTGTAAATTTACCCCATCCCAACACTTGCTACATTGATTATAACCATGTTGCTAAGTACTTATTTTATAAATTGATTTATCCTTTCTGTTGTTAGAAATAGAAAGGATATTCAATTATGAATGAAAAAATTAGAGAAATTCGTTTTGATTCAGAGAAAGCAAGATGTTTTTTTTCTGAGGTACTGGCTTTTACTCTCGGCCCTGTAGAGTTAAAAGAACTTTTGGGAGAAAATAAAGTTAAGCTGGTTGATGTTAGACTTGCTTCAGATTATGAAATTTCGCATATTCCCGGAGCAGTTTCAATTCCTAAGGAAGATTTGGCAGACAATACAGAAAAACTTTCAAAAGATGAAATAACAGTTGTTTATTGTTACAATGAGCAGTGTCATTTAGGAGCGGAAGCCTGTTTACTTCTTGCCGAATACGGTTATCCTGTAATGCTATTAGAAGGCGGTTTTAAAACGTGGACAGAAGATTTCCGTTTTGCAACTGTGTAAATATAGCCCTCTTACACGTCTTTATGGCCCGCATGTTCGTTAAGTTTTTTTCTTTCTTTTAAAAGACGCTTGAACGGTATTAGATTAAGGAGGAGTGGAATTATATAACTCTATGTCATCGCGGATTTATTCCGCGATTTCTTTGTTGTTTTTAGATTGCGCAACATGGTGCGCTATATCAGGTTGAAATCTGCATTCTTACTCTCTTATCTTAAATTAGTATCTGTTTATTCATAAAATTGTAAAATAATCAATATGTAACAAAATGTAAAGATGAATTTAAAAAGGCTGAAACCCTTGCTATACTATCTGATAGGATAGGATGTATTGCACCTATAGCAAGTTTTTGCTACTTTTGTTTTTATAGGAATGTAGGCAGAACAAAAGAAAGGAAAAACAAAAATGTCAGTAGATAGTGTA
>CALVCJ010000077.1 GCA_944326015.1 Candidatus Gastranaerophilales bacterium | reverse complement strand
CTTGTTGTAGCTGCAACAGACGGTGCTATGCCTCAGACTCGTGAACACATCCTGTTAGCTCGTCAGGTTGGTGTTCCTAACCTTGTTGTATTCTTGAATAAATGCGATATGGTTGATGATCCTGAATTGTTAGAATTAGTTGAAATGGAAGTTAGAGAACTTCTTTCTTCTTATGAATTCGACGGTGATAACATTCCATTCATCCACGGCTCTGCTTTGAAAGCTCTTGAAGCAGCGCAAGCTAACCCGAAAGTTGCTCGTGGTGAAGATAAATGGGTTGATAAAATCTGGGAATTGATGGATGCTATTGATTCTTACTTCCCAACACCGGTGCGTGACTTAGACAAACCGTTCTTGATGCCTGTTGAAGACGTATTCTCAATTACAGGTCGTGGTACTGTTGCTACAGGCCGTGTTGAACGTGGTATTGTTAAAGTTGGTGATGAAGTTGAAATCGTTGGTTTAGGTGAAACTAAGAAAACAACTGTTACAGGTGTTGAAATGTTCAGAAAATCTCTTGACCAGGGTCAAGCTGGTGATAACATCGGTGCTTTATTACGTGGTATTGATAAAACAGATATTCAACGCGGTCAGGTTCTTGCTAAACCGGGAACAATTCATCCGCACACTAAATTCACTGCAAACGTTTACGTATTGACTAAAGAAGAAGGTGGACGTCATACTCCGTTCTTCCCCGGATACAGGCCTCAGTTCTATATCAGAACTACTGACGTAACCGGTTCAATTAAATTCGACGGTCAAATGGTTATGCCTGGTGATAACGTTGTAATGGAAGTTGAACTTATAGCTCCTGTTGCAATTGAAGAAGGTATGAGATTTGCTATCCGTGAAGGCGGTCACACAGTTGGTGCCGGTGTTGTTGATAAAATTATTGAGTAATATTGTTCAGTTCAACACTAGAGCCTTTGAATAATTTTTAAAGTAAGATTAAATCAAAAATAAAAAAACAGAATCAATATTGATTCTGTTTTTTTATTGTATCATGTTTATATGTCTAATAAATTAATATATGATTTGATAGATTTGACTATTAAAAATAGAGACAACCCTGTTTTGCCTTATATTAATTTAAAATATAATGATCATTATGGGAAATATTCATATAAAGGCTGGGTAGATGACTTTAACTTACGGAATATTTGTGATAATTCTATCATAAGACTTGACTTAACAAAAGAAAAAGATTTATTTCTGTTGTTTGTTTTAGCTTCTTGCTGGTCAAAAAACACAAGATGGGAAAATGCTGTATTTTTTGTTACAAATTTTCTATTAATGGATGATTTTTTTATTGAAGATTTTTCAAATTCTATATTGATAGATGACAAAATGAACAACAGATTTACAGATTGTATGAATATTCAAACTAAAGTGAAAGGTATAAATTCAAGGATTAAATTGTCCTTTAAAAGTGATTTTTATCCGAGTTTGAAAGTTTTGGCTGATAATTGGTATAATATAAAGTATCAACTTGAATATTCAAAAAAAACTTCAGATTGGGAAACATTTATAAACTTTATGGCTTCAATTGAAGGTCTTGGTACTGGTAAAAAGAAAATGCGTATAAAAATTCCACTCATTTTGCGTGAATTGAGATGCCAGAACATATTCACAAATATTGATGGTAAATATTGTTGTGTTGCAGATAAGCGTGTAAGAATGACTTATAAAACTTATTTAAATAAAAGTTTACCAAATAATTATCTTAAAGCATCCGAAGTTATTTGGAACGATTTTGGTGAATTATATGACATTCCTCCTTTTGCATTTGAAGATTTAAAAGAGTTAATTTTATAACAAAAAGGTCTGCTATGATTAGCAGACCTTTACAATTCTTTTTCCCCTATAAAATTTCCCAATTTACCGAATAATTGTTAACCTTGACCATTATTATTTTGTTGCCTGAAGCTGTTGATATTTTGTAGCTTCTTTAGATTTTTGTAAGTATTTAACTAAAGATTTAGCAACCAATTCTGAACGTTTCTTATTTTCTTTGTCTAAGATTTCGAAGTATTCGTCTAATGATGACATAATGTATTCTGTGTTTTCCATTTTATTTTCCCCCTTGTTGTTTATTATATCCTGTTAATATTTTTTTTTCAATCTTTTTTATCCGAGTAGTGCATCAAGTATTTCTGCATTTTTTGAAGCTTTTTGTGAATTTCTTACTCTGTTTCTGAACATATAAGTTCTGAGAGCTTCTCTTATCAATTCAGACCTTGTTCTGTTTTCATTTCCTGCTACCTGGTCTATTTCATTTAAAAATTTTTCGGGCATTGATATTAGTACTCTAGCCATACTGTTCTCCTTTTTGTTATCCCTTTGTGATCCCCTTGTATATATATAAAGTAAATTTATAACTAAAAATTGCGTAAAGTGTATATATTTTTTATAAATTTCTTAATAAAACTTAATATAATTAGACTAAAATCCTTCTCACATAATAATTTTGGTCTTGCAGTAATTGTTGACAAATAAGGGAAATTTCTGGATAATCAGAGATTTTAGCAATAATTTTTGCCGTTTTTTCTCTTATTGTGTAGTCATTTATATCTTTAGTTATATCCAGTATTTCGATAATTTGAGTTTTGTCAATGAATTCTATAAATTCACAGGTTGTTTCAAGGTACCAGTAGAGTTTAAAAACTTCCTTATTAATTTTATACTTACCGTCTTGCAGATTAATTTTTTCAACATTTTTGGCTAGTTCTAAAGTTTTTTCAGCCAGCTTTTGAGAGAATTCACAGGTAAATTTTTTATGATTTTTAAGTTTTTTTATGGCATTGAGAGTATTTCTGCATATATTCCCATTTATATCAATAATTGCCTCAAGGAATATGTCAGTATATGTTTCAAATAGTTCAGGACTTTGTAAAATAAATTCTTGGAGTCTAAAAGAGACAGCTTCTCTGATTTTACCGTCGCAGCCGGTTAAGTTTTCCATAAAAATATCAGCATCATTTTTGTTACGAATATATTGAATTTTAAGAGCGGCCGCCTGTTTTTGTGCTACAGATCCGTTATTCAAAAGATTCATAAGATAATCATGCGGATAATTATTTGTATGTATATTTAAAGCTGTATTAAAATTGTCTGTATCAATTATTTCCTTATTGGTATTCAAATTATGCTCCATCTTGTGTTGTAAGAATAATATAACATAAACTCTAATGTTTTTTTTAGTGTAAATCGTTTTAATGCATGATATAAATAAAAATACGGTATTATATAATAAATTCAGGAGAAAATTTATGAAAGAAGTTATTGCATTTTTCAAAGATATTTTTATGCTCGGTGATTCAAATTGCGGAATAAAAATAGGTTTATCACAATTCAAGGGCAGCAATAAAGATATTAAAAAGAAAGTAAAAAAGGTGGCAAAAATTCAAAAGGAGGTAAAGCTCTCAGATTTAATGAGAAGGAGTGCTTAGAGTCTGGAATTTATTATTTATTGCTGTTTAGGGATGTATCGAACAGTTAAAGTTAATATTCAATACCTTTTCGAGCTGCAATACCTGTGTCCCAGTAATGTTTTACAGGTTTGATTTCCGAAACCAGATGGGCTATATCAATAATTTTTTGATTTGCGTTTCTTCCGGTTAACACGATTTCCATTTCTTCGGGTTTGTTTTTCAAAACTTCCACGACTTCATCAACGTCAATAAATCCCAAATCTATTGCAATATTTGCTTCATCAAGAATTATCAGGTTGAATTCATCGTTTTTTATAGCTTTTTTAGCAAGTTCCCAGCCTTTTTTTATTTCTTCTTCGTCATTGCTGGTTTTATTACTTGAGTATACAATTCTATCAAGACCCGCTTGAACGATCGTGAGATTTTGCGAAATCTGCTCTGATAAATTTCGGAAAGAGATAAGTTCTCCGTAGTCATCCCCGCCTTTTGTAAACATTATAATAAGGACTTTCCAGCATCGTCCCAGAGCGCGCATTGCAAGCCCTAATGAGGCTGTTGTTTTACCCTTGCCGTTTCCTGTGTAAACCTGAATATAACCGTGTTTTGCCCATTGAGGATTTATTAAATTGTTTTCGCATTTGTCTGTCATTTGTATTTATTATATATTAAAAAATATGGATAGTAAAATTGGCTTACGGAATAGTGCTAAGAGTATAAGAAAGAGTTTGGATATAGATGCAATTAGTTTAAATGCTGTTTCTAAAATCAGACGGAATGAAATTTATCACCAATCTTTTCATGTATTGATTTTTTATCCTATGAAATATGAAATTAATCTTCTAAAATTGTTAAATGATGACAAGGCATTTTACCTGCCAAAGGTTTCATCAGACAACCTTTTAATTTGTCCTTATAAGCTGAATGATAGGCTTGTGAAATCTAAATTTAATATTTATGAGCCGTGTTCGCATCCGGTTGAACCGTCAATACTTGATTTGGTGATATTACCTGCATTAATGGCTGATAGATCCGGGTACAGATTGGGGTATGGCAGCGGTTTTTACGACAGATTTCTTGCATCTAATCATTCTTTCAGAACGATTTTACCTGTTGCAAAAGAGCTTTGTGTTGAAAAACTGCCGCATGAAGAATTTGATAAAAAGTCAGATATAGTTATTGAATGTTAAAAAGGAGTACGCATATTGCGTACTCCTTACAGGTTAGTTAAGGATAGGATTATTAGGAATAGGGAAAATTTTTATTTAAGCGAATGTATATTCAGGTTTCATTACCTTTATTGATGAATCTTCGCCCTGTTTACAAGCTTCATATTCTTGTTCTAACATTTTTAATTGAGTTGTGAGTTTTGCTTTTTCCTGTTGGATTTGTTTTTCTTGTTCATTAAGCAGCCTTGCTTCCTGTTTGCCCATTCTTTCTCGTTCCTGATTATAAAGATTTCTAAAAATCCACTGCTGATACATTGCTTGCATATTTGGATTTGGCATTTGCTGCATTTGCATAGCAATCATGGGCTGCATCATACTGAATTTTTGTTGCGCACCGAATAATGCTCCGTTATGGGCATATTGCATATACATCATCTGACGACCGAACATAGATGAAGGCGTGTTCATCATATCGCTCATTGAAATCGATCCATCCGCTATATTTGCGCCATACTGCTGTAGATCAGACAGTTTTCTGTCCAGATTCATTAAGCGGTACTGGATGTCGTTTCTCTGACGTGTAATCTCTAATTTTCGATACGCGAAAACTAATAGACCCATTGTCTTTTCTCCTACCTTTAATTATTAAACTAACCTTTTTAACCTTACATTAATATAAAAACATGCAACTTCATAAAATTGCATGTTTTAAAAGCTTTTATTAAGATTTATTACAAATTATTTATTTACTTCTAGAAATGACTTTATCAATTAAGCCATATTCTAAAGCTTCCTGTGCGGTAAGGAAATGGTCACGTTCACAGTCTTCTTTAACCTTATCATACGGTTGACCGGAGTTTTCAGCCATAATGCTGATTAACATATCTTTCATTCTCAAAATTTCTTTTGCTTCAATTTCGATATCAGTAGCCTGTCCTTTAGCTCCGCCAAGGGGCTGATGAATCATAACTCTGGCATTCGGAAGCGCCATTCTTTTTCCTTTAGTTCCGGAACATAAGAGGAAAGCACCCATAGAAGCCGCATCTCCGAGGCAAATCGTTGAAACATCGGATTTTATCAGCTGCATTGTATCGTAAATTGCCATACCTGCAGTAATTACACCCCCCGGACTGTTAATATATAACATAATATCTTTTTCAGAATTTTCACTGTCTAAGAGTAAAAGCTGTGCAACAATACTGTTTGCTACATCATCATCAATTTCTGTTCCGAGGAATATAATTCTTTCGCGCAAAAGTCTTGAAAATATATCAAAAGAGCGTTCCCCTCTGGAAGATGCTTCTATAACCGTCGGAACATAGCCCATAATTCTCATGTAAGTTTCCTGATCCATTTTTCTCTCCTATATTAAAAATTATATCATAAAAAATAATAAATGTGATATAATTATTTTATGGGAAGTATAAAAATAGTTTCTCCGGTCAAAAAGCCTGACGATATTGATGTTTTCGCAAAAGAGACTCTTTGCAGGGATTATTATGTATATTATAAGAAGTTTTTGAATAACAATTTTGATTACGTAAAAGATTTTGTTGAAGCTGCAAGACGTAATAAATGTGCTATATATATAAATTTTAAGCATGACATAACAGAGGAAAATTTATCTGAGATCAAACGTATGCTGAAATTTTTAAAGACAGCTGAAATAGACGGCATTTTTATAAACAGTTTTGCTATACTTGAAGTGATCAAAGTTTTTAATTTGCCTTTCAGGGTTATAGCAGATTCATACTTTGACATACATAATCTTTCAGGAATTGAGTTTATAAACAATTTTCATAAAGTTGATGAAATTATAATTACAGAGGAAATATACATGAAAAATATTGCAAAGATAAAGCAATATACCAAACTCCCTCTGGCGATAGACAGCGATAATCTGCCTTACTGTGCGGAAGATATTAAAAAGCTCAAAGCAATTGACAGTGTTGTTATAAAGGGCAAGTTTAATAATTCGGATGAAATTCTTGAGGCAATAGAGCTTATACAAAAGATTTTGGATAAACCAAAGCTTTTCAAACACCAGAAACTTCCTTTCAAGCATGTAAGAAAAAGCATATACAGTACTAACCATTTTCTCGGTGTAGTTGTTAGTGCCGGCGGACAGGATTTTAAGTTCAGCAGGAACATAAGAAATTTTGAATGGAAAATTTCAAAGCCTAAAATTAGTCAGAGTCCGGATTATTCAAAGAAAGATATATACAAAATCAATTTAAGATTGTCTGAACTTGCGCAGATAAAAGAGCTTGAAAAGTATATAAAAAAAGCAGGTTTATGTCCGGTTTATTCTATAGAATACGGTGAAATCCTTGCGACATGTGACCTTGCGGCAAGCAGTTTTTGCGATATTGTAATGAAGGTCAAGGAATTTTGCTATAAATATGGGATTAAATTTCAGCTATCAACGCCTCGTATTTTAATAGAAAGAGATTTTGACAGGGTTTACGAGTATGAAAAACGTATACTGCTTTCAAATCCTGCGCCTGACAGTTTAATAATTAATAATATAGGTTATTTTTGGACGGCTATTAATGATCCGGAAATCAATCATATTCCAATTGAAATAGGTCAGGGCATAAATTTGCTAAACAGTCTTTCAATAAAGTGCCTTAATAATCTTGCACAGATCAATACGGTTGATTTCACCTCATTTTCTGACATGGAAAGTGCAGTAAAAACAATTAAAAAGATAAAAAATGATATACCGAATAAAAAGTATACAATAGCTGGAAATATAAGGGTTCCGAGTCTTGGACTTTGTCCTTTGAACAATGACAGTGCAATTGTTTCCCGTCTTTCCTGCAAGGCTCCTTGCCACAGGGGCGGTTATGCATTACATGATCCATCGCTGGATAAAATATATCCTTTTACCTGTGACGGATTTTGCAGGATGCATATGTTTGAAGATAGAATTCTTGAAGAGTTTGAGATAGTCGAGGAATTATATCGTTCAGGAGTTAATGAATTTGTGTTTGACTTGAGTGCTCTGAATGCAAAGTTTTTACCGTTATTACTGGATAAATTTTTCTGTATGTATTCTTCATTTTAGCTTAAATTTGTGTATAAAAAAAGAACCTGTAAATGCTTACAGGTTCTTTTTTTATTTTAAATTTCAGATTATTTGCCGTACAATACAGCTTTTCCTGCAGCAGTACTTGGTAATACTGTCTGGTCATAGAATACAACCGGATAAACATCA
>CALVCJ010000076.1 GCA_944326015.1 Candidatus Gastranaerophilales bacterium | reverse complement strand
TTTATTAGTTTATAGGTAGTAGGACAACTTATTTTAGTGAAGGAGAGATTATGATTAAAAAGTTGACTTCTCCAAAAGCATTGATGGCTCTTTTGGCTACTATGCTAATGGGTGTTTCGCCTGTTCTTGCAAGCGAAGCTGATTTAGTTGTTCCGAGCATCAAAAATGTTAACGGTGATTTCTTTAACTATCTGTTAATTGGTATCGTTATTTCCGTTATTGGTTTGATATTCGGATTTATTGAATTTTTAAGAATTCAAAAATTGGATGTTCACAAAGCTATGGCAGAAGTGGGCAACACAATTTTTGAAACCTGCAAAACTTATCTTATTCAGCAGGGTAAATTTTTGCTTGTGCTCGAAGTATTAATCGGTTTGTGTATCGCATTTTACTTCGGCTACTTGCAGCACATGCCTTTGAAAAATGTTTTGATTATTCTGGCATGGTCTGTAATCGGTATTTTGGGATCTTATGCAGTTGCATGGTTCGGAATCAGAATGAATACTCTTGCTAACGCAAGAACTGCTTTTGTTTCTTTAAAAGGAAATCCTTTGAATATCTTGAATATTCCTTTGAAAGCAGGTATGTCAATCGGTGTTTGCCTTGTATCTGTTGAACTTATTTTAATGTTGACAATTTTGTTATTTGTTCCCGGTGAAATTGCAGGAGCTTGCTTTATCGGCTTTGCAATCGGTGAATCATTAGGAGCTTCTGCACTCCGTGTAGCAGGCGGTATTTTTACAAAAATTGCTGATATCGGATCTGACCTGATGAAAATTCAATTCGGTATTAAAGAGGATGACCCGAGAAACCCCGGTGTTATTGCTGACTGTACCGGTGATAACGCAGGTGATTCAGTCGGACCTACAGCTGACGGTTTTGAAACTTATGGTGTAACAGGGGTTGCTCTTGTTTCATTCATTTTGCTGGCTGTTGCCGGTGAAATGAATCAGGTTCAATTATTAACATGGATTTTCGTTATGAGATTCTTAATGATTGTAACCTCAGTCGTTGCATACTGGATTAACGGCGTAGTTGACAAATTCTATGCTGCTAAAACAGAAAAATTTGACTTTGAAAAACCGTTAACTAACCTTGTCTGGTTAACTTCAATCCTTTCAATCGCTATGACATTCGGTGTAAGCCACTGGTTATTGGCAGATATGGGCGATAATTTATGGTTAGTTCTTTCAATAATTATTTCTTGCGGTACTTTAGGCGCAGCTTTAATTCCGGAATTTACCAAAATATTTACATCACCTAAAGCTAAACATACTGAAGAAGTTGTTACAGCTTCACGCGAAGGCGGCGCTTCTTTAACAATCCTTTCAGGTATTGTTGCAGGTAACTTCTCAGCATTCTGGATTGGTATGGTAATTGTTCTGTTGATGGGACTTGCTTATGTTGCATCAATTCATATTCCTGAAGCTGTTATGATTTATCCGTCTGTATTTGCATTCGGCCTTGTAGCATTCGGTTTCTTAGGAATGGGCCCTGTTACAATTGCTGTTGACTCTTACGGTCCTGTAACAGATAATGCTCAATCAGTTTATGAATTATCTTTAATCGAAGATATTCCGAATGTTTCAGAAGAAATTGAAAAAGAATTCGGTTTCAAACCTGATTTTGATAACGCTAAGAAATACTTAGAAGAAAACGACGGGGCAGGAAACACATTCAAAGCAACTTCAAAACCTGTACTTATTGGTACAGCTGTTGTTGGTGCTACAACAATGATTTTCTCACTCATTCTTGTTATCAAATCAACTTTAGGTATCGAACCTGAAATGATTTTGAATATGCTTAACCCATATACTTTGCTTGGTTTGTTATCAGGCGGTGCTGTTATTTACTGGTTCTCAGGTGCTTCTATGCAGGCTGTAACAACAGGTGCATATTCAGCTACTGAGTATATCAAAGATAACATTAAACTCGGCGATGCTGATTCAAAGAGTGCAAATGTTGCAAATTCAAAAGAAGTAGTAAAAATTTGTACACAATATGCTCAAAAAGGTATGATTAATATCTTTATCGCACTATTTGCATTTGCACTTGCATTTGCTTGTTTATCAGCTCCAAGCTGCATGACATCAGCTCCTGTAGCATTCTTTGTAAGCTACTTGATTGCAATTGCTGTATTCGGTCTTTTCCAGGCTGTATTTATGGCAAACGCAGGCGGATGCTGGGATAATGCTAAGAAAATCGTAGAAGTAGATTTAGCTGAAAAAGGCACTCCGCTTCACGAAGCAACAGTAGTCGGTGACACAGTCGGTGATCCTTTCAAGGATACATCATCTGTTGCTATGAACCCGATAATTAAGTTCACAACATTATTCGGACTTCTCGCTATGGAAATAGCAATTTCTGAAAGCTTCAGAAATATTGCTCCGATTGCAGGCTGGGTATTCTTAATCATTGCACTGGTATTTGTAATTCGTTCATTCTATGCAATGAGAATACCGTCAAAATCTACTAAATAGGAAATGAGTATATCTCATATTAAAAACAGCTCCACTTGAAAAAGTGAGGCTGTTTTGTTATAATAAAAATGTATTAACAATATAGGAGGATTATTTATGGTAAGATTAAATTTATCAAAGCCTGAAATCTCGGGGGGGGGGCAGTTTTAAGCTCCTATAATGCTTTTACTCTTGCAGAAATTCTTATAACTTTG
This sequence comes from Candidatus Gastranaerophilales bacterium, assembly GCA_944326015.1. Taxonomy (GTDB): domain Bacteria; phylum Cyanobacteriota; class Vampirovibrionia; order Gastranaerophilales; family Gastranaerophilaceae; genus Stercorousia. Next base: position 5,234 of record CALVCJ010000076.1, on the reverse strand, counting down.
GGAATAATCGGAGTTGTTGCGGCATTAACTTTACCTGTGTTAATACAAAATCATAGAAATTCGGTAGTGGAAGCTGCTTTACAAAAATTTTATTCAACAATGAACCAGGCTATTGTTCGTTCAGAAGTTGATAACGGAGATAGGAAATATTGGTTTCAGGACTTTGGCGGTGCAGAAATCGGAGATGATGGCAAACCGATCGAAGGTACATCAGATGCACAGAAGTGGTTTAATAAATATCTGGCGCCTTATTTACAAATTACAAAACAGGAATTTGATTCAAGCGGAAAATTAATTGTTTATTTTTCAGACGGTAGTGTCATGAAAAATAATTTTACTGATTCTTCACGAGAATGGATTTTTTATCCTAAAAATTTTAAAAAATGTGATGAATTGGGGGCTAACGGTCTTGGCAGATGTTCATTTTTATTTATTTACTATCCGGCAAAAGCGCCAACAGGTAATGGAAATAATGGACCTGACTGGAAATATCATTTGGGCAAAGGTTTTGAACCATACAAATATGCTTGGGACGGGCAGTTGTCCTCACTTTATGGAAATTGTTTAGCAAATTCTACAAGTTCTCAAAGAACCCGAAAGTACTGCGCAACTATTATTCAATATAACGGTTGGAAAATTCCTAAAAATTACCCGTTAAGAATAAGCTATTAAAAGGATAATTATTTATTACTTGCTTTATTTTGTTTGTGTTATTATAAATTTATTGAATATACACATAAGGAAGTAGATGAAATGAGTTTGACAGTATATTTAGGGATAGATGTCGGATCTGTAACGACAAAATTAGCACTTGTTGATGAAAAGGGTAAATACGTTGATAGCTTCATGCTAAGAACAGCAGGAAAACCTGTTATGGCTGTGCAAAAAGGCTTGAATGAACTTTATGCAAAAAAACTGACTGATTATGATGTTATGGGGGTCGGAACAACAGGTTCGGGACGTAACCTTGCCGGCGCTTTAGTAGGTGCTGATATTATTAAAAACGAAATTACGGCCCATGCCGTTGCTGCAAGTATTAATGTTCCAGGAGTACAGACTATTCTTGAAATTGGCGGTCAGGATAGTAAAATTATTATTCTTCGTGACGGAATTGTTACAGATTTTGCAATGAATACCGTTTGTGCTGCAGGTACAGGGAGTTTCCTTGATCAGCAGGCTAACAGACTCAATGTTCCTATACAGGATTTTGGTGCTACGGCTTTAAAATCAACAAATCCCGCAAGAATTGCAGGGCGCTGCGGTGTTTTTGCCGAAAGTGATTTAATTCACAAGCAGCAGCTCGGTTATCCTGTAGAAGATTTGTTATACGGGCTTTGTCAGGCGTTAGTAAGAAACTATCTTTCAAACCTCGCTTTAGGCAAAGAACTTCTTCCTGTATTTTCATTTCAGGGAGGCGTTGCAACAAATTCTGGAATGGTAAAAGCTTTTGAGGAAGCTCTCGGGCATAAAGTTGTTGTTCCCGACAATCATCAAACTATGGGTGCAATAGGTGCTGCGCTTCTTGCCATGGAAAATCATCAGTACACGGAAGCTCCGACAAAATTCAAAGGCTGGCAGGTCGGTGAAATGCATTTTCATTCTATTACCTGTGACTGTACAGGTTGTTCTAATAATTGTGAGGTTATTACAATTGTTGAAGGCGGTGAAGAAATTAGGCATGTTGAAAAAATTAAAGACATAAAGGGTAACATAATTGCTCGTTGGGGGGGGACATGCGGAAGATGGGATATTGTTTAGCCGAATATTAATATTACCGATTAGTGCTTACGAAATTACCTCTTGCCCATTTATAGATACTTTCTAAATCATCAAATTCTTTTTCAAATTGTTTATTGTTTAAAAATTTAAGGATATATTTATTATCATCTGTCATATATGCGTGTGCTATAACTTCTCCGGGTTTACGGCTGCTGTAGCCGTATATAACTGTTTTACCGTCAGATGTGCTTCTTTCCGGTTTCATATCCAGTGAAAGCTGAGATGTTCGCTTATGTGAAAGTTTGCCGTTTTCATGAATTTCTATATCACTGATGTAGCCAGAAGGTATCCCTTCATTTATGGCGAGATCCATAGATATATTCTGAGTTTTTGTTAATTTACCTTCTTTATTAATGAACATTTTTTTAGTAAACATTTTGTCGTCTTTAATAAATAAGTTTTTTACAATTTTATTACCATTACTGAAATTCGTAATGGTTCTCCTGATTGAGCCGTCTGGATTAAAGTAGACGATTTGCTTTGCAATTTTACCGTCTTTTTTGCCTTTGTATTCGGCTTTTACTTTCCCGTTATTTAGGATTGTAATCAGTCTTTCAGAAAAATTTTGCGTTTTTAGTTTGTATTTATTTATTGCTTCTGCAATTTGCGGATTTATTTTATCCAGAATTTCTTTAGCAGTTTTTTCAATAATTCCATTGATTTCTTTGATTTTAATAATTGGTTCCTGAATATTATCAGTAACCGGATTATTTTCTGTTTTTTGTTTGGTGGGTTCGTTTTTTGGAATTTTTTTCCCTCTTGTAATATAATATACTGCCAGAAGTCCTGCAGCGGCGACAGCTGTACCTATTGCAAGTTTTAAAGTCGTACTTGATTTATCTTCCATTTCTTTTTTATAGTAATAATCATTTTTTCCGTTAAAATATAACGGTGCAGAAATTCCTGAGATTTTCATACGTAACCCTTTTTATTTTTGTTTAAGCAAGTACACTGTTCTATATAAATTCCTTAATATTTTAAATTGAAAAATAATATTTTTTGATATTTAAAAAAAAATTTTTACAATCCTTAAAATTCATGTTAATATCTTAGTGTGGAAGAATTATCAAACAAAATAAACAATATAAAAAAAAGATACCGTGATATTTTTCTTAAAACTGTGGATGCAATTCACGCGCGTGTCGAAGAAATAAGACCTTCTGGAGTAGAAGGGGATGTGTTTGATAAATTTGAAGAAAATTCTAAAGGTAAGCAATGGCAGCGTGCTGTTTTAGATATGTTTGAAAATGATATTTGTCATGAAATTTACAGAAAATGGAATGAAATCCTTGAGTATCGTAAAAATTTTCACTGCAACGGCTGCGCAACCTGTTGTAATCTGGCATGTTCTGAGTTTTCACCTGAAGAATTGAAAGAAAAAGCCAAAAACGGAGATAAGTTTGCAGCACAGTTTACAAAAATTTTTGTTCCTTATAACTCTGTTCAAGAGGCTGAAATGATATATCCGGAATATTTAAAACTTCTTTCTGACACTTTGGATGAAGATGTTTATTTTTATCATTGCCCTATGCTGGATGATTGTAAACGATGCTCTGCTTACGAAAACCGTCCCGAAATATGCCGTGTTTTTCCTGATAATCCTTTGAGTATTCTTCCCGAAAGCTGCGGATTTTATCAGTGGCGTCTTGAAGTTGAACCCGTTGCTCTAATGCTTCATTCAATGGTTGAAATTATTGATTATTACAAACAGAAAATACCGATTTTGGAAGAACGGATGGCAAGAGGTCAGGAAGACAGGCTATAATTTATATGATAGTACTTTCAGGTTTGAACTTAAATGGAATAGAAAAAATAACAGATGTGCTGAAAGCGTCAAAATTCAGGGCGCGTCAGATTCATAACTGGATTTATTTGAAATCCGTAAAAACTATTGATGAAATGACTGATTTGTCTGTAAAATTTCGTGAAGAACTCAAAAAAATTGCTGTTGTTACCGATACAAAAATTAAGGTAAAGCAGGAAAGTTCTGACGGGACTTTAAAATATCTTCTTGAATATCCTGACGGTGAATGCGTGGAAACTGTTTTGATGCGTTTTGATAATCGCGCGAATTTAACGGCTTGTGTGAGTTCACAGGTTGGGTGTGCTGTTAACTGCTCGTTTTGCGCAACCGGAAAAAGAGGTTTTATAAGAAATTTGACTTATAAAGAAATAATTGAACAAGTTTTGACAATTCAAAGAGATACAGGCTTGAAAGTTACAAACGTTGTATTTATGGGTCAGGGCGAGCCGCTTTTAAATCTTGATAATGTTTTAATGGCAATGAAAATATTTAATGAAAATTTCCAAATTGGTGCGCGTCGTATAACTATTTCAACATCTGGTATAATTCCTGGAATTGAAAAACTTGCCTCTGTTGATATGCAGTCAACTCTTGCGCTGTCATTACATGCACCCAACCATGAAATTCGTAAAAAATTGATGCAGATTGAAAATAAATATCCTATGTCGGAACTTAAAAAAGCTTTAAAAGATTATATTGCAAAGACTGGAAGGCGTATTACGATAGAATATCTTCTGATAAAAGATTTGAATGACACGCTTGAAAGCGTAAAAGAATTAGTTGCGTATCTTCACGATTTGAAATGCAATATAAACCTGATTCCCTATAATTCGACAGAGAAAAACGATTATCAAAAGCCTTCAGGCAATTCGATAATGCGTTTCAAATCATTGTTAGAGCAATCAGGCAAAAAAGTAACTGTACGGCTTGAGCGCGGTTCAGATATAGATGCCGCCTGCGGGCAGTTACGCGGGAAAGTTGATGTTTGAGAGAATGAGCTTTTGAGTTTTCTTTATTTTTATCTGTAAGGGTAATCTTTTTTAAATTCAAAGTTATCCATTAACAAAAGGGTTGAACAGTGTAAAGGATTATTCTTACACAGATTTTTAGCATATTCCCGTCCGTATTTCAATCCTAGTACTTCAGAGTAAGCGCCGAAATATTTGTTTTTACCCATATGCTCTTTATTATAGTTTTTATCACAGAACAGAAAATCAAAACGGTCATAGCCTGGGGAATTTGGTTTTTTCGATCCGTTTGTATCATAGTGCATATCAATACAGTTCCCATGACCTAAATAAACAACTGAACCGTCTGCAAATACAACTGTATTGCCGGAACTTTTTGGCAGAGAAATGGTTTTTATATAGGGTGCAAAATATTTATTAAAAACGTCAAGAGCACTTTTTGTTGAGCCTATAAGTGTACCTTCTTCATCTCTTATAGCTTCCCCTATTATCCAATCTTCTGCAGAACCGTTGTCTTGTTCTGACAATAGAACAGCCTGTGACATTACACTATAAAACTTTTTAATTTTTGCGGTATCTTGCTTGCGTTTGGTTTCATTAATAACTGTCGGCATGGTCATCGCAGCCACTAGACCTATTATTGCGAGAGTTATAAGAACCTCTGCCAAAGTAAATGCAGCATT
>CALVCJ010000075.1 GCA_944326015.1 Candidatus Gastranaerophilales bacterium | reverse complement strand
ATTAATGTTTCAATTTCTTTTGTTTTTACAACAGTAAATTTGCGTGGAATTATCGGAAAACCTTCTTCAAGAGAAATTTCTAACATTTTTAATAAATCGTAAACACCATTATTTTGTTGCATTGTTGTCACACATATACCTTTCTTACTATAATTACATTCTACATAAGCGTATATGAATTGTCAAATAATTTGTTACGGAAAAAGCTATATATTTTAACATTTATAAGAGTTTTGCAAATATTCATTTACAGGTTCCGGCACAAACTTGGAAATATCACCGTTATTAAGGAAAATTTCCTTTATTGTGCTTGAAGAAATAAAATTATATTTGGGTTTTGTCGTGAGAAAAACTGTCTTAACTTCATCTGCTAAAGCGCTGTTTGCCTGAGAAAGCTGCATTTCGTATTCAAAATCGGATACTGCGCGTAATCCTCTGATTAAAACAGTTGCACCTTTTTGGCGCGCATAATTTATTGTCAAACCTTCAAAAAAATCCACTTCAACATTTGGAAGTTCTTTTACACTTTCTTTAATAAGCTTAACCCTTACATTAACAGGCAGAAAACCGTGTTTTTCAGAATTTCTTGCAACCGCAATAATAACTTTATCAAAAATTCCGGCTGCTGTTTTTAAAATATCCAGATGTCCTTTTGTTACGGGATCAAAACTCCCGGGATAAATCGCTATTTTCATATATATTCCTTTTTCTTATTTTTTGATTATAAAACAAAAATAAAAAACATAATAAATATTATTAGAAGCGAATAAATAGGTGAATAACCGAATAAGTCCTTAAGGTGAGGCTGAAGCGCACAAAATATTATCTTTCTCTCCCCTTGTGGGAGAGGGTTAGGGTGAGGGGTATAATAATCTGCACTTAATGAAACAGCAGCAAAGCGGATGCTGTCTGAGCGGTAAAGAGATGCTGAAACGAGTTCAGCATGACAAATATATAGCGAGTTCATCCGCTCGGGTTGAATTTAGTGCAGATTAAACGGTCAGCGTGTTTCTTTTTCTTATCCAATATTCTTTTTCTTTTCATCGCAAAAAAGAAAAAGAATATTTGGTGCGGGGTGCGGGGACGCACAGTTCCCGCTTAACAAACCCCTACCTCTTAATGCCTATCCTCAGGAGAGGGAAAATATACTTCTAATAATATTTATTATGTAAAGTTTTGTTACAATATATATAATATTGCGCAATTATATACTCAATAAATACTTTATTAATATGTAAGCAATAAACAAAAACGCGAAAGCGAATTAATAAATTTCACACTACCTACTACACTTTCTACCTACTAACCTTTTACACGAGGAATCATAAAGATTTCGAAAGCTTCTGAAAATATTTTTTAGAAGCTCTTTTTATTTATAAACATAAAAAAATACCACACATCAGGTGTGGTATTTTTTTATGCAAAAATATTCAAATAATCAAACAATGCCTGTTCTTCAGAATTTAACCCGTCAATAAGCTTTTTGGTATAAAGCTCTGTAAATGTTTCATGAGTCTGAGTTATTGCTGAATATCCTGATAATTCCTCTTTTACTTTCTTTAATTGCACCGGAATTTTTTTTATTGAAAATGATACCAATGTTGGATGTGTACCATGTAATATTTCATGTAACGGAACATGAAAATCACTCATTGTGGCAAGTGCTCCGGCGGGTAGCGCTGTTTGACGGGTATTTAACAAAACTGTACCGTTAAACAAATTTTCGCCTTCTGCAAACATAAAATCAGAAGCAATGACATTTTCAGGAGTTTTTATCCCGTTTTTTGAGGCTGTTTCATAGGCTTTTAAGACTTTTCTTGCAAGTTCTTCATTATCTTTCAAGGATACAAATTTACAACCATATTGTTGTTTTAAGATATTTTCTATAGCAATAACTTTTGGATTTTTGGATGGCACATGCATTGCCCTTTCTCTTGCAAGGATAAATTTACCGCGTTGTGCTCTGACTTTATATTGTATTTGCTCGATTTCCAGAGTAAGAGTTCGGAAAAATTTATTTTGATTTTGAAGACTGAAAGACTTTCCCTCCAACATATATTTGCCGTACTCTCTAAAAAAAGAAAACTCTCTTTCTGCCAAAATTTTCGCTAGCTGTTCAGGAGTTTTTGCGTTTTCAATTTGTGTTATCAGAGTTTTATCACATACTTTTGACAGTTCCTCAATAAGTTTTTGTTTTTTAGATGCAAAGTCTTCCACAAATAATGTTACGGTATGTTTTGTTTGCATTTCAACAAGACTGTTTATTTGTTCTTGCAATGCCGTTTTTAATTTTAATGATTTAGGCGTTTGCTTAGCAGCCTTTAATACACTGCTTGCTAACTTATCATTTTTTCCTAATTTTTTAGCAATACCTAAAGACTTTAATTTTGGTAAAGATGATGCCAATTTTTCTATCCCCATAAAATTTCTCCTTGAAAATTTTCCCTTATTTATATAAAAAAATTTTTAGGGAATATATTGTTTTAAATTAACGACAATTTTACAAATATTTATATTAAAAAAGACACTTTTTCAAAAAAGTGTCTTTTTTAATGATGTCTTTTTTCTCTAACAACTATTTAAGTCTTACGCTTACAGAAGCACCTTTTTTAGAGATTTCAACTTTGTCTTCTCTAGCTAACCAGCCAAGACCTAAATCTGCAAAGTTGCCTTTAAGATCTAATTCTTTTTTCATTTTAGAGAAAGTAGATTCTCCGTTGTTGTTTAAATAGTTGTAGATTTGACCTGCTGATTGTCCGATTTGTTCTTGTAATTCTTGCATAATTAACCTCCATGCGTTTTTTAAATTTTGTATTACCTTCTCTCCGTTTATGGTTATATAATAGCCTAACGGGTAAAAAAATGCAATAGTTCAGAAGGATGAGGACAAAATAATTTTTTTATTGTTCATGATACAATTATTTTTGAAGGAGTATGAATGTTAATTTCAGGTGATTTATCCACTAATAAAACGGATTTTCTGATAAATGCATATTCAGATTTGCTGAATTCCGGCATTAAATCTTCTGAAATTATAGTGCTTGTTCAAAACTCAAATCTTAAACAAAACTTCATAAACAAAACTTTAGAAAAATTAGAAATAAATTGTATTGAAAAATTACAGGTACATTCATTTTTCTCACTTGTATATAATACGATAATCGACAACTGGGCATTGATTGAAAATATGAATCCGTACACGAACAATTCTGTTATCCTCCCGAACCTTGCAGGACTGGAAGTTTCGCAGTTTATTCTGAAAGATATTTTAAAAGAAATTCCTTTTAAAGGTTACAACTCTAAAAAATCTCTGCTGCATCAGATTTTTAGAAGATACTCACTAATAGTTCAAAACAATTTAACAGATGAAGAAGTTGAATGGCGCTCCAGGGTGTTAGGTGAAAGTTTTGCTGATGATGCTAAAGCAGCATTAAAAAAATTACTTTCAAATACTCTCGCATTACGGGACTTTGATTATCTCAGACAAACTCTTGTTTTTAATTATGTTTACAAGAATTCCGATTACTTTAAAAATATCAAATATTTAATTTTAGATGACGGAGATGAAATAACCCCTGTATGTTTTGATTTTATTTCATATCTAGCCCCGCAGTTAAAAGATGTTTTTGTTGCTTTTGATGAAAAAGGTGCAAGCCGCGCCGGATATTTAAGTGCCGACAGAACTGCTGTCTGGAAATTTGAAGAATTGTTTAAACAAAAAGCTGAAAAAATTAAATCTGAAAATCAGCTTTCACATGATGCTGAAATTTTATTTTCTAATATTACTGGAACAAAACAAGAAACGCTTGAATATTTTTCAATGCAGTCGCCTTCCAAAAGAGCATCAATGATTGATTTTGCAGTAAAACAAATAAATAAACTTCTTTCAAAAAATGTTTTGCCATGTGAAATTTCAATAATTACTCCGATTATAGATGATATGCTCAAATTTTCTCTGAAGGAAAACATTAACACAAATCTTATGTTTTTATCAGGAAGCGAAAAACTTATTCAAAACAGACTTGTAAAATCTATACTTACAATTTTAAAACTCAACAGTAAAATGCCTGTTAATTCTTTTGATTTACGTGTTGTGCTTTCGGAGTTTTTGGGAATACCTATAAAATATTGCAGGGATATTCTTGAAAACTATGAAACAGACGGCGAATTTATAGAATACGAATTTAAACTCGAAGAATACACGCAAAAATACAAAAAATTTCTTGAAATTCTTACAAAACTCTCTCAAAGTAACGCAAAACTTTCAGAAAAAGTTTACGACATATATTATGAACTTGCAGAATTTTATGAGGTTAAGCCTGTCGAATTAAATAAATTCAATTTTTTTATAAAGGAATTACAGGACTTTGAAAATATATTCGGGCAGGATTTTAAAAACAGACAGGCAGAAATTATAAATCAGATTGAAAATTCAATAATTGCGGAAAATCCATATTCAACCCTTGAGATTTCAGAAACTGATTTGATAATTTCGACCCCTCAAAAAATTATTGACAACCAGATTAAAACAAAATATCAAATCTGGCTTGATATATCAAGTGACGAATGGATTAAAAGCGACACAGGGCCTCTGTATAATGCTTGGGTTTTCCAGCGCGGCTGGGCTAAAGATGAATTCACTATTGATGACAATATTGAACTTTCAAAAGAAAAAACAGCACGTATTTTAAGGAAACTGACTCTTTGCGCATCAGAACATATTTATACATATTCAAGCCTTTTTGACGGAAACGGAATTGAAAATTTTAGCGGGATAGAAGAATATATTAAAGTAAAAGAGATCCTGAAACAAGTTCAGGATGACGGCAAACATTTCATGATAATACCGCGGAAAGATCAAAAACCTGTTCTGGATTACGATAACGGAAGAATGGCAATTTCTGCAGTTCCCGGTGCCGGAAAAACTACAATTCTTCTTGCGTTAATTCTTAAACTCCTTGATAAAGGTGTAAACCCCGAAAATATCTTTGTAATGACTTATATGGAAAGTGCCGCCAGAAACTTTCGCGACAGAATTAAAAACATTCGCCAGAACTCGTCACAGCTTCCAAACATAAGTACAATTCACGGACTTGCATTAAGAATTTTGAAAGAAAACGGGAATTTTGAAAGACTCGGGCTTTCTTCTGACTTTGAAATTTGCGATGACACCCAGAGAACAAGGATAATAAGAGAAATTTCTAATAAATTAAAACTTAAAAAGAATGAATCCGAAGAATTTGATAGAGGTATCTCAATATTTAAAATTGGCAAAGGCCGGTTTAACAATTCAATGGATAAAAAACTTGAGAAGTTTCAGATATTTTTTGAAGAATATCAATGGATATTAAAAGAATCAAATTTAATTGATTACGATGACATGCTGACATCTTCCGTTAAACTTCTTGAAGACAATCCAGATATCCGTGCATACTATCAGGATATCTGTCATTATATTATTGAAGATGAAGCGCAGGACAGCTCATCAATCCAGCAAAAATTGATTAATCTTTTGAGTGCAAAACATAAAAATTTAATCAGATGCGGAGATATAAATCAGGCAATTACAACTACATTTTCAAACGCGGATGTTGAAGGATTCAGAAAATTTATATCAGAAAGTAATAACGTCAGTATGAACTGTTCACAGCGCTGTACAAAAGATGTCTGGACACTTGCTAATAATCTTGTAAAATGGGCTCAGACACATGATGAAACAAAAAATGCATTCTTTGAAATCTTTATGCATCCTGTTGAAGGAAGAAATCCACTATCTGAAAATGCGCTGCACGCAGTAATCTTTGAAAAACCACTCGAAGAAAAAAATTATATCTTAAAAGAAATTAAATCAGCACTGAAAAAAGACCCTAAATGCACAATAGGAATTCTTCTACGAAGCAATTATCAAGTTGCACAGTGGATTAACTTTATAAATAACAGCGGCTTAAAGACAATTACAAGAAGCGAAAGTCTTGAACAGAAATCAATTTTTAGAGTAATTTTTGCTGTTATGCAAATGATTATAAATCCATTTGACAACAATGTTATTGCTGATAATTATGAAATTCTTGCGGAAGCAGGTTTTTACAAACAGCGTCTGGGACTTGAAATCAGAAAATACGAAAATCCTTTTATACAAATTGACTGTGACAATATAGAAAACGTTCATCTTTCTCAATTTTACTGGGATTTAAACTACTGGCTTTCGTTTGCCCGTCTTGCCCCGGAAGAACTTGCCATAAAAATCGGGCTTCACTATTTCACATCAGAAATAGAAAAGTCAAATGTTTACCTGATTTCAACATTGATTAAACGCTTAAGCTTGAATTATAAAGAATTTCCGGTTCTTATTGAACGTCTCGGGGAACTTGCTAAAAAACCGAAATTAAGCGGTTTTAACTTCTTCTCCGAAGAAGATGAAAGTGATAAAGAATTCTTTGCCGGAAAAGTTCAGATTATGACACTGCACAAATCAAAAGGTGATGAATTTGATTACGTGTTTATCCCCGAAATGTCTGAAAAAAATCTTACACTCGATTTTAACCAAATAAAACTTAAAAATTCCGACTTTAACGAAAATTTAAAACGTTTAAATCCTGATTACAAGCCAAAATCAGAATTTGATATGAAGCAGGAGCTTGTTTCGGAAAATCTAAGGCTCCTTTATGTTGCAATTACAAGAGCAAAAAAATATCTTTACTTTACTACAAGCAGAAAAGTTAAATCTTTTGAAAAAATTATTGAACAGGAACCGAGTTTGATATTTACGGATATATTAGAATGTACGGAGGTATATGATGAATAGCTTTTCGCCTAATATGCTCAAAACCTTTGAAGCGTGTCCGAAAAAATATTATTTTAAATATATTCAGAAAATTTCTGTACCGCAAAAAAGTGCAGTGTTTGAAAAGGGTAAAAAAGTTCACGCACTGGCGAACTATTATCTTCGAGGCGATGATATTTCAAAATTAGAAAAAGCTTTAAATCCGGAAGAAAAAACAATTTGGGAAGCACTTAAACAAAATGAATATTTACAAAAGAGTTATGTAAACTCTGAATATAACCTTTCATGCAAAATCGGAAATTATTGGATTGGCGGACGTTTAGACGCTTTGCTGAAAGATGAAAATAATTATTATATTCTTGATTATAAAACCGGTTCAATTCCAAAAAATCCTGAATACGATTATCAGACTATGATTTACCTATTATGCACATCTAAATTATTAGAAAAAGAGACTCTGAAACAAGTTCAGAGTGACGTAAGAAATATTAAATTTGTATATATTGACTTAAAAAATAACCAAAATTGTGTAATTGATTTTTCACCTGAAAAAGCACAAGAATATGAGAAAAGATTGATTGATATTTGCGATAAAATAACAAATGCTCAACTTCCTGAAGAAATCGAGCATTCAAAAATGTGCGAATTTTGCGAATACAGAAAAATATGTATTTAACTATAAACGGAAAGGATAATCATCCTTAAACACCCAGCCGTCATATTCTAATAAACCCGGACATTCACTGCCTCTGTCACCATTTTTACACCCTTCCAGTTTTTGTTCTCTTGTAATGTTTCTAGTCTTTGACATAGGACAGAAATGTCTGCCATTACACCATCCAGAGGAGTTTGAGCATATTAAAAATCTAAACCAATCCCTCCCATGTGCATTTGGCAATTTATCACCGTTTGTATCAAAAAACAGATCAATGCAATCGCCTTTTTCCATACGGAAATATGAACCATCCGCAAGATATACCGTTAATGCGTTTCTATTATTTGTAACGTAATCTCGTGATTTATATATAGTTGAAACATTTTTCAAATACGGTTGTAAGTATACTTTAAACCATTCTTCTAAATCTACATTGTCAATACCTTTTTCCATCCAATCTTCAATCGGACCATTGTCATTTTCAGACATAATAACAGCCTGTGCCATTGTTGAATTAAATTTTTTCAAACGCGAACTTGTTTCACTTTTTTTTGCGTTTGCAATCAATGCCGGCATAGTCAACGCGGCCACAACACCAATAATGCCGAGGGTGATTAAGACCTCAGCCAATGTAAATGCAGCATTCCGTTTTAGAGAATGGTGAAGAGTGAAGGGCTGATT
>CALVCJ010000074.1 GCA_944326015.1 Candidatus Gastranaerophilales bacterium | reverse complement strand
TGTTACATCAACATCCTGTCGGGGGGGGGGCAACTGAAAGCTTCTCTATTCATCATTTTTCATCCTCCTAAATTTTTCTTATGAATTTATTATTTACGATTTTTTACTATTTGTCAAGTTTAAGTTATATGTTTCTTTTAAATGCTTATGCTAGTTTAATATAATAATATTATTAAAGTAATAAAGATTTTGTTGTATATTTTGCCGACGATTCTGCTCTGCTATTTTTTACAATCGGCATAATTGGACATTTTGTCCTAAGGCTAAACATTTATCACAAAACCACTTAGTGAACGATAGAATTAAATGTTTTTGATTTGGCTTTTTCCCTAATACTATTTTGAAGAGTGAGTATGCGACTTCATGTTATTTTAATGGTTGGAAAATACCTGATGATTACCCGCTAAAGCTTTAAAATATCATTTTGTATTTGTAATTTAAGAGCTTCGAGCGAAGCAAATTTTTTTTCTGGACGTATCATTTTGTTAAATTCAACTCTTATAGTTTTTCCGTAGATATCTTTGTCAAAGCCGATTATATGAACTTCTAAAAGCGTTCTGTTTCCGTTTACTGTTGGTCTGGTGCCAAAGTTTGCAATACCTTTGCCATAATTTGTCTGTACCGAATAAACCCCGTGAGGTATCTCAATAAGTTCTCGCGGATAAATTAGATTTGCAGTTCTAAATCCTATTGTTCGGCCTATTTGGTTACCTTTGACTACACATCCTTCTATTGAAAATTTTTCGACAAGCATTTTATTTGCTTTTTCAATATTTCCTTCTGCAAGAAGGTTTCTGATTTTTGTGCTGCTGATAATTTCATTATCAATTTTTTGAGGCTGTAATTCAAAGTAGTCATAACCGTATTTTTTTGCATTAGCTGCAAGAAATTTTACATTTCCTGTTTTTTTGTAACCAAAATTGTGATTCCAACCTGTAGAAATTGATACCGGTGTAAAATATTTAACAAGTACATCCCTTAGATATTCGCCGGCAGTGAGTCCAGATATACTTTCAAAATCGAGTTCATAAAGAAAATCAATTCCTGTTGCTTCAATTCTTTTTTCACGTTCTTTTCTTGTCAAAATATATTTCGGGCTTAATCCCCAAAAATAACAGCATGGATGATCACAAAATGTTATTACTGCTGATTTTTTTCTGTTTAAGCGAGCAAAATTTACTGCACTATCTATTACTTTTCTATGCCCGTAGTGTACTCCGTCAAAATAACCCAGAGCAAGCGATAAGTCAGGATTTTTGTTTAATTCTGTAAATATTTGCATAAATTAATTATATTATAAAATTAATGTGATTAGTTTATGATACGGAAAATTTGTGTTATTCTTTTTTTATGATTGAAGTTTTAATTCTTTATGTTTTGTTAAAACGTGATTTGACAATGTACTCAATTCAAAAAAGAATTGATGAAAATTTTGCACCTTATGCAAAACCAAGCTTTGGAGCTTTAAATCCTGCACTTCGCCGTTTGACAGAAAAGAAGTGCATAACATCAAGACAAAGCATGTCTCTAGGCGGAAAATTATCTGTTTATTATGAAATATCAAAGACGGGAGTATCTGAATTAAAACGTCTGTTGCTTGAGGAATTTAGTGATAATCCGCAAAGATTTTTTGCAAATGCAGGAATAAGACTTTGCTGCGCTGATTGTCTCGATTCATCTGAACGTAAAAGATTGTTCTTTTCCGTTAAGTCAAGTGCAATGAAATTTAAAGCAGCTGCACAGAATATATTAAATGATGAATACGGACATATCAATTTTTATCAAAAAATTATTCTGGATAACACTGTTTGTGAATACACAAATTTTATAACTATTGTGGAAGGATTGGAAAAGGATAATGCCGGCAATTGTTAGTGAAGTTCTGAATGGTTCAATAGCGCAAGATCTCGAAATTCAGATCAATGATGAAATTTTATCAATAGATAATACTAAAATGTCTGATATGATTGATTATAATTATCTTTGCAAATCGGAGTTTCTCACCCTTGAGATCAAAAAATTTGACGGTGAAATAGAAGTTTTTGAAATTGAGAAAGATTATGATGAGGATTTAGGTATAGTCTTTGAAAGTGCAGTATTTGACCGTGTTAAGCCATGCCTGAATCATTGCATATTCTGTTTTGTTGATCAGCAGCCAAAAGGGTTACGGGAAACACTTTATATAAAAGATGATGACTACAGACTTTCATATCTCCAGGGGACGTATATAACACTTACTAATTTATCGAAAAAAGATAAGGAAAGAATAAAACAGCTTCATCTTGGCCCCTTTTATGTTTCTGTTCATACTACAAACCCTGAGCTGCGTATTAAGATGCTTCAAAATCCTAATGCCGGTAAAATTCTGGAAAATTTAAAATGGTTCAGAAAAAATGGTATTCCGTTTCATGCTCAGATAGTTTTGTGTCCAGGGTATAATGACGGTGTAGAACTTGAGCGGACGCTTTCGGATTTGTCAGGACTTAAAAATACTGTTTTGTCTGTAGCTATTGTGCCAGTTGGTATTACTCAATTTCGTGAACGCGGGTTAAGACGGGTTGATAAAAAATGTGCGTTGGAAACAATAAAAATAGCTTCTAAATATAAGCGTGTATGTTGTTCTGATGAATTTTTTCTGCTTGCAGAAATGGATGTACCTCCGGCAAAATATTATGGAAATTTTAATCAGCTTGAGGACGGAGTCGGAGCTTTGAGGCTTCTACTTGACGATTTTAAATTACAAAAGCTTCCCCAAAAAATACATAAACCGTTAAAAATATCTTTTGCTGCAAGTTATGCTGCTAAGTACGCCATAGATAAAATAGCAGTTGAACTTAATAAAATTAATAATTTAACAGTAACAGTCAACCCGGTCAGATCAGATTACTGGGGAGATGATATTACAGTTGCCGGGCTTATCACCTCAAATGATTTAATAAGAACTGTGAAAAATATAGATACTGATCTTGTAATAATACCTTCTGTTATGTTAAAACCATATTCTGAGATTTTTCTAGACGGTAACAATCTGGATTATGTAAAATTGCAATCTAAAAAGGAATTTTTTGTAGTAAAAGATATATATTCCATGCATGAAATTGTTGAATATTTAAAAAGCCTCTAATAAAAGAGGCTTTATTTTTATCATTTTAATACCTTTCAAGATACCTGTCTATTTCCCATTGAGAAACATATGTTCTGAAAGAATCCCATTCTTTCTTTTTTGAGGAAAGAAATTCATTAAAAATATGTTCACCCAGCGCGGCACGTGAAACAAGTGATTTATCAAAATAATCAAGTGCTTCGGCTAAACTACCCGGAAGTGCATCTATTCGTTGTTTTTTACGTTCTTTTGTTGTTAATTTGTAAATGTTACTTTCAACAGGAGCCGGAGGATCAATTTTATTTCTGACACCGTCAAGGCAGGCTTCCAAAATTGCCGCAAAAGCAAGATAAGGATTGCATGCCGGATCCGGCGAACGAAGTTCTACACGGGTTGAACTTCCACGTTTTGCAGGTACTCTCAAAAGTGCGCTTCTGTTTGCAAGTGACCAGGCAAGATATACAGGAGCTTCATAGCCCGGAACGAGACGTTTAAAACTGTTTACTGTCGGATTTAAAATTGCAGTAATGTTTTTTACGTGTTTTAGCATACCGCCAATTGAGTATTTAGCAATGTCTGATAGCTGATATTCTGCTTTTTCGTCAAAGAATGCGTTTTTACCTTCTTTAAAAAGGGATACATTACAGTGCATGCCTGAACCGTTTATCCCGTAAATCGGCTTTGGCATAAATGTTGCATGGAGGTTATGTTTTGCAGCAATTGCCTTAACTGCAACTTTAAATGTTGCAACATTATCTGCTGCTGTCAAAATATCAGCATATCTGAAATCAATTTCGTGCTGTCCGTCTGCAACTTCATGGTGTGAGGCTTCAATGTCAAACCCCATTTCCTGTAAAGTTAAAACAATATCTGAGCGTATATCTTCTCCTAAATCTTCAGGCCCCACATCATAATAACCTGCACTATCCTGTGTTAGAGTTGTAACGTTTCCGTCTTTATCTTTAGAGAAAAGAAAAAATTCTGCTTCAGGCCCTATATTCATGGAAAATCCCATTTTTTCCGCTTCTTTCATAATTCTCTTTAAATTGCATCTCGGGCAGCCTTCAAACGGTGTGCCGTCTGCATTATATATATCGCATATTAATCTTGCGGAATTTACACCGTCAGCTCCACGCCATGGAAGTATCTGGAATGAATTTTTGTCAGGATGAAAAAACATATCCGAAGTTTCAATACTTCTAAACCCCTTAATAGATGAACCATCAAGCATAATTTCATTATTTAATGCTTTTACAATGTGCTGTGAAGGAATCGTCATATTTTTTACCTGTCCGTTAATGTCAACGAACTGTAATTTAATGAATTTGATGTTATAGTCTTTAATAAATCCCTTAATATCGTCTTCACTGAATTCTCTGTTGTCCAATCTTGTGTGTGTAAATTCTTTCATTTAGACCTCTTTCCTTCTCTTAAACAAAATTTTAAATACCTTTTTATTAGAATACTTTTTTCATAAAAGGTCAATAGCCTTCACATAAAGATTAGATTAAGATAGAAATAATTATCACAAATTAGTGAATGTTTTTCTAAAGATAGTGTTAATTTTATGCAAGAAAAGGGAATATATTAATTATTAAGGGAAATATGGGAAAGTTTTATCAAAAATAAAAGTTTTTTTAAGTTCATTGGAAGTTGTTTTTGTAAACAATTGTAAAGAAATAAATATGATATAGCAATTATATATTCCAAAAATACTTTATTAATATGTAAGCAATAAATACAGGATACAAGGAATTAAATAAACACGAGATAATATACACACTAACTATTTACACTACCTACTACACACTAACCTTCTACACACACGAGGAATTACTAAAAGAATTCCGAACTCTATCGAAAGATAGGGTTTTTTTTATGCTGTTGTTACTGTTTTTTGTGCATCCACACACGTATCTTTTCTGAGTCAAATATTCTTATGAACTATCTGAGACGTGATGTTAGTGCTGATGATTAGTAAAAGATTTTAAATTTAATTTTGTATGCTTTTGATTTATCTTGAAGGGTAATGGTATTTTATTTTGTATTCATTTAACTTTTCCTATGTGAGGTGAGGTTAAAATGAAAAAAATATTTTTATTGTCTGGTATAATGATATTAATTGCAGGTCAAGCACAGGCGGGGATTTTGTCAAATATCTTCGGGGTTAATTCAGGATACAATAACGGTTATTATTACGGGCCGAATGTGCGCTATACAAATGGTGGTTATTATCCATACGGCAACGGTTATTATACAAGAAGGTATTATACACCGGGGCCTTACCGTTCTCAGCGGTATAACAGATACCGTTATCCCGGAAATTACTATAGAAGACCGGTTATTTACAGAACTAACGTCAAAAAAAGCTTGTCTGATAGTAATGAGAAGATTGTTGCAAATCAGATGTCAGGAATTGATAAGCTTGAGAGAAAGTTTCTTCTTCAAACATATGAATATGATTCTACTAAAAACAGAATCGAGAGGCTTGAACAAAAGATTTTCGGAGCATCACAAACAGGCGATTTGAGAGAAAGGCTGTCAACTTTAAAGAGCGTTTCAAAGAATTATAAAGCTTATGATCCAAATGCAGGCAATAGTAATCAATATTCGCCCAAAGGTATGTATAGTGATTCTTACCGGCCACCTGTATTTTCCGGTTCTTCCGGTGCCGGCTGGCAGAATACTCTGTGGGGAAATTTTAAAAACCAGTTTATAGGCATGCCAACAGGTATGACTCCGGCCATGGATCCAGCTTATATGGATTATTTTGAAGCAGACAGGGCCTTGATGGGTAATGGTCAAGAAGTTGATTATCGTACAAATCGCGGTTACCACAGATCAAAAACAAACCGTGGTGTTACAACAGGTGTTACAATTTTGGATTGACTTTTTGTTTAACATCATTAATATCATACATATAGATGTTTATAACACCTGTAATATAAGTAATAATAGACTTAAAAAGAGTGTAAAAATGCCTTTCAGATACAGGTTGCAAAAAGTTCTAGAATTCAGAATCCGCAAAAAAGAAGAACAGCTGAATGTAGTCCAAAAAGCACAGCAGGCAGTTTATATAGCGGAGGAAAACATAAGAAAAAATGAAGAAGAAATCAGAACTACAAAATTAAATATGCGTCAGGCTGATCCCATTATGTATGAGACTTATGATAAATATCTTATACATCTTTGGGAAAAGGCTGATGAACTTGAGGCAATCCGTGTCGAAGCGCAGAGAAAACTTGATGAAGAAAAAGCAATTCTCGTTAAGTTAGAGCAAGGTGTTAAAGTCCTTGAAAAACACAAAGAAAAACACAGAGAAGCCTATATTGCAGAAGAAAAAGCTGCAGAACTTAAAACGTATTCAGAACTCGGTGTTACCCGCTTTTTCCGACAAAATCAGGAAAGAGTAGAAGAGGAAGAAGAAATTTTAAAGAAGTTAGAACAAATAGACGGAGGTAGTTAAAAAAAATGAATGTAAGTACATCTTCGGCAGCGGCAGCAGCAAGTACATCTGATGTTAGTTCAAGCAGTAGAACTTCTGCAAAAGCAAGCAGCAGTTCAAAAGCTCAGGAAAATTCTTTTGAAAGTGAGATGAAGACTGCTTCAGAAACTGATGATGCTTCAAAAAACATTGTTTGCGAAAATGAAAAAGATTCGGATAAAGATTCTGTAAAGGATGCAAATAAGATTTCCGATGATTTAAAAAAGGTTGATAATGACATTGTTTCTTCCGATATTCTGACAGGGGAAATAAATTTTACTGATTACAAATATAATAATCAGGGACAGTCTATTCTTTCGCAAAATATTCAAAATCTTATTAATACAAAAGATCTTATGAATACAGTGAATTCTGCAGTAACAATAGATTACGATGTTATAAATATGTCAGAAAACGATGCTAATTTTTTTGCAGATCTTGTTCAAAACACAGATATGTCAATGAAAAATATAGCTGTTCAAATTAGTGATTCCCTGAAAGACAACGCTACGGGTGTAGAAAAGAATGTTCAGGTTTCATCTATTTTGATGGAAAAGCTTTCTGATTCCATGAAAACAAACCAGCCTTTCAGGATAGATTTTGACAATGATGTTTCAGTTATATTGAAAGTAAATAAAGATGGAAGTCTTGCTGCAAATTTTATCCCCGGAGATAAAGCGGTTGAGCAATATTTGCGTAATAATATTGCCTCTTTGAGGCAGCGTTTTGATGAACAGAATTTACCTTATACCGAATTAAATTACAGTAATTCGCGTCGTCAGCAGCAGCAAAGGCAAAGAAATAACAAGGAGAATAACAATGAATGATTCATTTATTACGGCTTTAAATACCCAAAAGTCAACAACAAACTGGATGGATGCTATTGCTCATAACATGACAAATGTGTACACACCTGGATTTCGTGAACTTCAGGTAAATTTTAAAACGTTTCTCGGCGGCGCTATTTCTGATGACTACGACAAGAAAATTGATCAGGGTAAATCAACTCCCGGTACTTCTAAAGAAAATCTATTTTTGGAAGGCAAAGGTTTTTTTCTTGTAAAAAATGCTGAAGGTAAAAGTATTTATACACGTTTAGGTGAATTCAAATTTGATAATGAGGGTGTTTACAGAGACAGAAACGGAAATACTGTTCAGGGTTATATTCTTAATGATAAAGGAGAGATAATGCAGGGAACAAGATCCATATCCTCGGATCTTTATGAGGAAACTGCATTAAAAGGCGGAGCACTTGATGTTCCCACTACAAATATAAAACTCTGGATAGATCCAAGCAATGGTAAATTCCTTGGGAAATATGATGATTATGAGATAAAAAATGATGGTACTATTTATGGAAAAGCCGATAATGGTAAGCGTTCCGTACCGTTATACAGGATTACAACAAGAAATTTTCATAATCCGTCGGCTTTGTATGAATTTAAAGAAGGCCAATTTCTAGAAACTGAAGAATCCGGTAAACCTCTTATGGGTGTTGCTGAAATTCGTTCAGGACTTCTTGAAATGTCAAATGCTGATTTCAAGGCAAATATTTCATACTATCAAATGGCAAAATTACAAATGGAAGTTTCAAATAAGCTTATTTCGTCCCAAAAAGAACTTCTGCAAGAAGCTTTACGTCTTGTTGGAAATTAGTTAGTTTAAGTTTTATATAGTTAAACTCCATTTTAACAAGGGATTTTTTGTCCCTTTTTTATTTTATAAAATTAATAATACCTTGAAAAAAAATAGAAAATACTTTATAATAAATATGGATTAAGAACAAGTCATAGGAGTGAAGAAATGAAGACAATTATAATGAACAGTATTTGCGGGGGGGGGGGCGTTTTAAGCACTCCTGACTGTATTTCGGGGAAATTTAAAAAAGTAAAAAATCGACATTCAGGTTTCACATTAGCTGAAATGATGGTAGTCATGTTAATATTAAGTATAGTATTGGCAGCCATGGCGCCTG
>CALVCJ010000073.1 GCA_944326015.1 Candidatus Gastranaerophilales bacterium | reverse complement strand
CCTCACGATTGTTAATTCCGTTCTGTCTTTCAACTTCAATCATCTCAAAGCCTTTGTATAATTCTCTGACTTTTGGATAATCGTCATACGAGAGCAGAAAACGCCCTTTGATGTTTCAACCATAACTTTATCAAGACGTTTGTAGATTGCATCAATTTTTTCTAAAACATTGCGTTGAGATTTCGATGCACCGCCTGAAGATTTTTTTACAGTTCCAAACGTATCACC
Source organism: Candidatus Gastranaerophilales bacterium (assembly GCA_944326015.1). Lineage (GTDB taxonomy): Bacteria > Cyanobacteriota > Vampirovibrionia > Gastranaerophilales > Gastranaerophilaceae > Stercorousia. The sequence goes on along the minus strand of CALVCJ010000073.1, from coordinate 8,334 downwards.
ACGGCCTCTGTAAAAGAACACATGGTTTGATTATTTGTTCCAAATGGTTTGATTTTTTCTGGCAACTTAAAATATCTTAACAACAAAGGCAATTTGAAAGAATAAAAATACTTTATATACATAGGGGAAATCTAGAACAATTCTGCAAGATATAGTTATATGAAAATAGATACTTTAATAAATGCAATAAGAAAATTAGAAACACAAGCATTAACTCGTCCGTTAACAGTTAGAAAAGAAAGACAACTTACCAGTTTTTTTACTGAAGCATATGACAAGCTGTTATATTCACCAAATAAAGAAATCTTCGGTACATTACAAACTATTGGCAAACATAAGTTGCCTAGATATATGTATCACATAACAACAGAAGATGCATACTTATCAATGTTAAAAGACGGGAAAATAAAACCTTCGCAATGTATGGATTCCCCAGGTGGTATTTTTATGTTTGATTTGAAAAATTTCATAAGGTTTTGGAGACAAACTAAACATGTCGCAGAGCAACCTCGAACAACTCTTCTAAACAATGTAGTTAGTTGTTCAGATGGTAATCTTGTAATGCTTAGAATACCGACAGAAACTCTTGATGCAAGGACTCTAAGAGTTAGAATACAGGCTTTATGTAGGTGTGGACATGGAAATCTGCAACAAGAACAAGAAATGATAATAAATGATAAACATAGATTCTCACATGCACTTGAAAATTTAAGATACATTATGCAAGGAGAATCCATTGCAAATGTACCTCGTTATAATCAACGAAAATTGGCTATAGAGTATATAACTCCGAATGAAATTCCAATGTCTGATGTAAGTTTAGTTGGAAAAACCCATGTGAACCCAGAAATAGTTAATAAAGCACATTTGGAAATGCGAGATTTGCCTAATGTATGGCGTTCTTTAACAGAAGGTATGCCTGAAGCAAAATCGTTTGAATATATGGTATAAAAGTTGTAGATCAAGCTTTCAGCCCAACAATAAAATTGGAAATTAATCGGATTCTAAAATTTTATGATATTAGTAAATTTCAAGCAAATTTTATTATAATTTTTTCTATTTAATGTCCTGATTAAGTCCGATTCCGTCCAGTTTGGTTTTGTATAATCACGCACCTTCTGACCGGTTTGTCGGTTGGGCATACCTGCCCAACAAAACAAATTTTGTGTCGGTTTTGTAACAATTAAAAAAAATTCTCAAACTTGATGTAAAAATTTTCCGACATTAAGAAAAAACTTCCGGCTAGCGGATTTTCGGTAGGGTGAAGCAGAGAGCAACCCGTAAGGTGCAGGTCGGACGTTACTCCGCTTGCATCCCGAATAATCCAAGACAAATTTCAAATGTCCTTGCCGAAAATAATCAAACCATTCGTACAAGCTCAAATATATCCTAAACTTCCGCCACATAAGGGTTACAACCAAAAGTCGAGGGGGGTGGACTTCAACGGACACTTCGTGGACTTTTCAAGTAATTTGGTTTGATTATTTTCGGACACTTCCGGCAGATTAAAACCTAAACACAAAGCCACTTTAAGGAGTAAAATCATTTTAACCGTATAGGATTGAAATGTCTGGTTTAATACAGCCTCCAAATGAACGTGTAATTAAAAACAGAAACTGTGCGGCTTTTTTAATATCTATAATAAAAATTCCGTTCAAAAATTGGAATAACATCTGAAGACAAAAGAATAGAACACCATTTCCGAGCTTTGTTTCACTTTCGTATCAATTGAAAAATACTTTTTCTCAAACTTGATGAAAATATTACGCGTGGAGGGATTCGAACCCCCGACCTTTTGGTTCGTAGCCAAACGCTCTATCCAACTGAGCTACACACGCTTATTCAGATGTAAAGTCTATTTTACAAATTTTATATTAACAAAAAAAAATTTATTTTCAAGTTTTTTATAAAAATTATAAAAAATGCAATATCATTAATCTAAAATAAAAAATCTGTGTTATCTTAACATTGTGAGGTAAGATATGAAAAAATTAACAGAAAAAGAATTAGAAATTTTAAAATTAATTACTAAAGGTTACGAAAACAGTGAAATTAGCAAAATGGTATATATAAGTATCCATACTGTTAAAGCACATATTAGTTCTATCATAAGAAAACTAAACGCTAAAAATAGAACAAACGCAGTTTATATCGCTGCGATTAATCACATGCTTGATGAATAAAATTGTTACAATTTGATAGCTTTGCTTGCCCGTTATATAATAATAATTAGCGGGATATAGTTTTATGAAAAAATTGTTCGCAGTATTAATATTACTTATAATTACCCTGCTTACATGTGTAAGCAAGTCATTTGCTCAGGAATTATACAAATTTACTGCGGCGAACTTTGATACATCTAATTCAATTATTGTTCTTTCAGGACAGGATACGCCTGATAATGCCGTTGTTTCGGATATAAAACTTATTAAAATGCAAGATCCTGCAAGAGCATATTTTGATATTAATTCAGCTATCATTACATTTCAAAAACAAGACTGGCATTTTAACTCAGGACCTATTAAGGAAATAAAAATAAGCCAGTTTTCAACTGATCCGCATGTTGTTAGAGTCGTATTATATTATGATGACAACTTTAACCCTGACAATATTCAATTTATTAAGATTAAAAATCATATAATTATAAAAACTAAAAACGGAAATATGTGTGACAATGAATATTTCCATAATACATATAGAGATGAACATTCATCTTCCAGTGATTTTTATGAGTATTTAACCATTACAACCCCGGTTCAGCAAGAACAGGACGGTATTGCTGAACAAATTCATGAAGCTTTCAATGCCAAGGCTGAACAGCTTATGGAAAGAAAAGAACTTAAACTTAATACAAAGTATTATTTGAACAATATTACCACGCGGCAAAATGGAGTATTACTTAACGGTTTTGGTGCTGTATCTATTGAAAGACCTATGATTCTGTATAACCCTACTCGTATTGTCTATGATTTGCCAAATACACTGGTTGATATGAAAATAAGGAATAAAGAATACAGAATTAACGATACAGAAACAGTTAAAATCGGACAATTTTCAGTTAATAAAGCTAGAATAGTCATAACAACAAACGATGTTGCAGATTATATTCCAATATATTCGAGTGATAACCAGTCTTTGATTATTGCGAATTACAAGAAGACCAATAATTCTACATTGTATGATTATTCCAGTAATGCAATAGCGTACAACAAAGAAAAAACGGATTCTTTAACGGAATCAATGATTTTGAAATTTGATGCTCCGATAGTCCATGGGATTGACAGATATAAAGACAAAGTTGTTTTGTATTTATATAATGTGTCGAAGTATAATGATACGAATTTTAAAGAAATATACAAAAGCAGTTTTTTTGAAAATGCTGAAATTTCTTTAATGCCAAAAATCGGTTTAAAATTAAGTATTCCGCTTGAACAGGATACAATGATAAGTACGTTTTTAGGGGCAGATGGAAGAAGTTTAAAAATAACATTAAAAGAATCAAAGAAAAAAACGGTTTCGCAAACCGTTACGACTCCATCAATAATACTGAATCCTGCAGATATCAAGGCTCATGTTGCAGATGGAAAGAAAAAGATTGTACTTGATGCTGGACATGGCGGTAAAGATGTTGGAGCGACAAGTGGAGGAATTTATGAAAAAAGTATTACTCTTGATGTTGCTCAACGAGTTGAACAATTGCTTAAACAAAAAGGCTATGATGTACTTATGACACGAGATGACGATACTTATGTATCTTTACAGGACAGAGTTGCTATAAGTGAAAATTACAGTCCAGATATATTTGTAAGTATCCATGTAAATTCAAGTGTAAGACCTGAAATCACAGGTGTTGAAACCCATTACTATCATCAGGAAAGTATTGCCTTAGCCCAAACTGTTCATTCATCATTTGCAAGTGCAGTTCATTCGCCGAATCGCGGCTTGTTTAAATCTAAATTTTATGTTATAAATCATACAACATCACCGGCAATTCTGGTAGAAATAGGATTTATTTCAAACAGTGGTGAAAGATCACAACTTATCGGCGAAAAGCGTAAACAAGCAACTGCGAAATCAATTGCAGATGGCATACAAAATTATTTTAAACAATATAAATGATACTCGGAGAATATGAAATGATTAATACAAACAGAAGACCTGTAGCATTTTTTGACTCAGGTGTGGGTGGTTTGACCGTTTTTGAAAAGGCTAAAAAATTATTACCTAACGAAAATTATCTATATTTCGGAGATACAAAAAACATGCCTTACGGAGAAAAGTCGGAAGAACAGCTTGTTGAATTTGCCGATAGAATTTTCAGATTCTTTGAAGAAAAAAATGCCAAGGCTGTTGTAATGGCTTGTAATACAACTTCCGCAATTACTTATGATAAATTAAAGAATAAATATAATTTTAAAATTTATCCAATAATACAGAATGTTTGCTCTACAATTGCGAAGATGGAAAATATAAAAAGTATTTGCGTAATAGCAACACCTGCAACTGTTAATTCACATGCATATAAAAATGAAATAGAGAAATATAATCGGAATATAAATGTATTTGAGCTTGCAGCACCGAATTGGGTAAGAATAGTCGAAGAGCATAGAATTAATCAGCCGCAAAGTATAATGCAAGTTCAAGAAGTTTTGGAAGCTGCTCAAAGTTTTTCACCGGATAAAATAATTTTAGCCTGTACACATTATCCTTATCTTATGGATGTATTGAAAAAATTTGTTCAAGAAGATAAGTTTATAGATCCATCTGTATATTTTGCTGAAAATATTAAAAATGATTTTGTAAAAAGCGGCTTAGTTAACGACAAATTTGAATACGAAAAATTTTATGTGAGCTCAAATCCTGAAAATTTTAAAACCGCATCCGAATTTTTCTATAAATCGGATACGCTGCCGGAGCTTATAGAGCTTTAATAAAGTCTAAACAAGCGTCATAATCTGGCATTTGAATAATATTACCGCCAGTTTTTTCAACAGTAACATTTAGTACTGTAGAATTTTCTTTGACCGCAATCACTTTAATTTTTCTTTTAAGAGCTTCGAAGACAGGTACAGATCCCAAACAATCATGAGGCATAACAAGATAATCAAGATCGTTGATAGAGATTCCAGTTTCTTTAGAAAACTGCGGCGCATTGTCCAACCCCAAAAGTATACATGGTAAAAAAGTAGGAGTAATATACTCTGCTGCAGACTTTCCGTCTACTAAATCCGGATAAATCCTGTAATCTTTAAAAGCTGGAGAATGAGCGCAAGGAACTTGCAGTTCTTTTGAAATATAATGAGAAATAACAGCTTCTACACCGCCAACAGGGTCTGTTCCAATTCCTTGTGAATAATAAGGATTTTCATCTTCTGGTTCATTGAACAGACAAACTATGGCAATAGCATTACATCCGCGCATCAACAGTTTTTTTGAAGCATCAAGCAAAGTCCGTTCATTTTTTACGCTGCCGGTTGAAATTCCATTTTTTTCCATATTGAATTCAATGCCGGCACACTCTTTTGTGATTATCCATTCGCAGACATTTATACCGTAAACACATTTAACAGCATTTATGGTGTTTATATGAATATTCAAAACATCTTGCGGGATTGCTTTATCAAAAACAACACCAATTCTGTTGTTTTCAGATGGAACCAAATTTATTTTACCCTTAAAAAATTCATCAATACTGAAGCCCTCCACATAGAACATATTATTGTTTATACCGGAAAATCCTCCGGCATTTACAACGTTTGGATTAACTATTAATTTTGAAATACGGGATAATTTTTCGGCATAACAAGCTGCATCACCGGCATACCCTCCGATAGAAGCACCAACCCCTGTCGGAATAATAAAAGCACCAAGTTTTTCAGAGTTGCTTAACATATATATAATAATACAATAAAAAAGCAGTCTGTGCAGACTGCTTTTCAATTTTACCAAATTCTTTTTCTTTATTGAGAAACACCGCCGTATGAAAAATCGTTTTTGAGATTTGTCTGTAATAATTTTGTCCAGGTTGATTCGTATGTAGAAATTTCATTTAATTGGGTTTCCAAATTATTTTTTTCTAGTTCTAATTCTTCTTCCCACGAAGTTAGATTAGCCAGTTCAAGTTCATGATCCTGTTCAAGCTGTTCTGTGAGAAGTTCATAAGTTTCAGGATCTGATTCATAATAATTATAATATATATTATCCATATTATCATTATATTTAGCCTGATTTTCTGCATTTTGTTTTGATGCGTTCAGCATGTCCATCATAGTTGTAGATAACTGATCATTAATCAGAGCCTTTTGTTTTGTGTACATCAACAATGTTTCATGAATATTTGAAATTGCCATATCTCTCGTCCTTTTGTTTTTACCATTCTTATATATATAAACGAATTTCATTCAACAAAATTTCAAGAGGTGAGGTATTTGTAACATTTTGTAATATTTATTTTGTTAAGAAATATTTACAAAAAACGAAAAATCAGGCAATTTTTTGGGAAAGAAATACTTAGTATATACATAGGATAGATTACACACTTTATCAAAAACAAATCAATAGGATACAATTTAATTTAGGGAGGATAACAATGGCAATAGGTGCTGAAGACTATATTGACCAGCTGTTGGTAAAAAAATATGCCGAAGAAAAAGTAGATAACCATGATAATATGGAATCCATGGTAGATCCAGAAAAAATGATGGGCGCCATGAATGATTACGCAAGTATGTATCGTAATATGTTAAATCTTAAACAGCGACTCAATATAGCTTGTTACGCGATAAATGCAAGAACTGCAAGATATAACAAAACATCCCAGTACTGATAATAATTTTTACGTTCCTGTTTTTAAGTTATAATAAATAAAAAGAAAGCAGGAACGACATGGTGGGAAAAATAGTCCTTGCTTCTTCTTCACCAAGAAGGGCAGATATACTAAAGAAACTTAATATTGAATTTACGATTATACCGTCACCGTATGTTGAAGACCATACTACGACGGTTTTTTCTTACGATTTTGCTGAAAATCTTGCCTACAATAAAGCCAAAGCCGTACTGCCTCTTGTTAAAGGTCCGTCTTTAATTATAGGAGCTGATACAGTAGTAGTTCTAGGGAATGAAATTCTCGAGAAGCCTTTGGATTATGCTGGAGCCTTTGCGATGCTGAAGAAGCTGTCAGGCAAGACTCACCGTGTAGTAACCGGAATTGTTGTTATAAATTCTGCAACCGGTAATTATAAAAAAGCTTCTGTAACCAGTGAAGTAACATTTGAGTCTCTTAGCGTGCCGCAGATAAAATATTACATTGAAGAATTTAAACCGTTTGACAAGGCTGGTTCATACGGAATCCAGGAAATGCCTGAAGGTTATATAAAATCGTATACCGGAGATCTCGAAAATATAATAGGCCTAAGTTCAAAAGCATTGCTATCTATGCTAAGTGAATTTAGTGCTAATTATAAGGATTAAATGTTTATATCTGCACATGTAGTCCCTTTCCTCAAGGGCTGGTGGCTATTTCTGCCGTAGCAAGCTTATACTGCGCAATCCAGCCAGTTTAGAATGCAGGAATATATGAGGGTAGGCCATTTACGTTAAAAAGCTTATCTTCCTACCTTCTTATCTTCTTTACTTACCTCACCTCTTTACTTTTCCTCCCTTTAGAGGATTAATGGGTTAGTGATACATGGCAAGACAAGAGATTTACCGTAATCTTCCTCTAGCCAACAGTAACATATGCTGCAGCCAGCAATTTATATATAAGACGTTTATTATGCTTGTCTAACTTACTAACAATTTCAATAATTTCTTCATCGAGGTTTTCGGGAAAGTTAACGGAGGTGAATCTAAAAAATTCAATAAGCTCAACGTCAAAGACAGCAGCAATTTTTTCAAGGACATGCAAAGACGGATAAAATCTTCCTGATTCAATTCCTAATAAAGATGATGTTTCAATTCCTATCATTTCCGACAATTGCTCCTGAGTTAATTTTTTACTTTTTCTGATTTCTTTAATACGACTGCCCAAAAGCTTTTTGTTATTCATAGTTATATAATACCCGTTTTTTATATTAAAAATAAGTAATAATAACACGTTTTTAAGTCAAATTACGTAATAAACACTTTATACCCCTTGACAATCACGTGAAGATAACATAAAATAAGTGTATAACTATTAGTTTTTAAGAGAAAATTTGATTTATTCATATACAATTATTGAACAATAAGAAAGAGTACTTTAAAAAGAGCAAATCTAAAAAAAGAAAGGTGAAAAGATTATGACAAAAAGATTCGGCTTTACACTCGCAGAAGTGTTGATCACACTAGGTATCA
>CALVCJ010000072.1 GCA_944326015.1 Candidatus Gastranaerophilales bacterium | reverse complement strand
GTTTATAACTACGCAATTAAAGAGGGTAAAAAGTTCGGGATTTATACAATTGATAAAACTCAAATGCACGGAACAGGCACGCCGGAAGATTTGGATAAGTATATAGAGATAAAACAAGGGGCTTTGGTTTAAATGAAAACAGCAAAACTGGAAGATATGGTAAAGGGTTGGTTTGTCGGGAATTTTGAACCAACATTATTGAAAACCAACGATGTAGAAGTTGCAGTAAAGAGTTATAAAAAAGGCGATTATGAAGAAAAGCATTACCACAAAATCGCAACAGAAATTACCGTTGTTACAGCAGGCAGGGTAAAAATGAACGGTATTGAGTACAACAAAGGCGACATTATTGTCATTGAACCGATGGAATCAACAGACTTTGAATGCCTTGAGGATGGAACAACTAACGTAGTTGTAAAATACCCCGGTGCTAATAATGATAAATATGTGGGAGAAATATAATGAAAGTATTAATAACAACATCTAGTTTCGGTAAAAATGATAGTAAGCCGTTAGACAAAATGACAAATAGCGGGCTTGATTATATATTAAACCCGTATAAGCGAAAACTAACTGAAGATGAACTTATAGAACTAATTAAAGAACATAAGCCGGACTATTTAATTGCCGGAACCGAAAAAATGACCTCCAAGGCGCTTGATGTAATGAAACCTTATGTCAAAATGATTTCACGCTGCGGAATAGGTATGGACGGAATAGATTTAGGATATGCTAAACAAATTAATATCCCTGTTACCAATACTCCGGATGCGCCGACAATGCCTGTTGCCGAATTGACTCTCGGAGTAATGCTTGATTTATTAAGGAAAATCACATTTTCTGATAAATCTATCAGAAATGGCTGTTTTGAAAAACCTATGGGGAATTTGTTATATAAAAAAACTGTAGGAATAATAGGCTGCGGCAGAATCGGCCAGCATTTAGCAAAACTTTTAGCCCCTTTTGAATGTGAGATTCTGAGTTATGACCCGTATATTAAAAACCGTCCTTTAATTAATATTAAATTTGATGTCTTTGAACACATTGTTAAGCAGGCTGATATTTTGACCTTACACATTCCGGGAACTCCTGAAAATAAATATATAATTAACAAAGATGTATTATCAAAAATGAAACCTACAGCGTATTTATTAAACATTTCGCGTGGCGGGCTTGTTAATGAACAAGATTTACTTGAAGCTCTAAAAAATAAAACTATAGCAGGCGCTGGATTAGACTGTTATGAAGAAGAACCCTATACAGGAGAACTTATTAATTTTGATAATGTAGTACTAACAAGCCACATAGGCTCTTATGCAAAAGAAGCAAGATTAAGGCAGGAAATTGATTCTGTAAAAAACATTCTGGAGGTTTTATAATGTCTAAAGTCCTTGTGACAGGTGCATCAGGATTTGTTGGAAGTCATATTGCAGACGAGCTTACTGCAAATGGCTATGATGTTATATTATTTGACAAGAGGACATCAATATACAAAAAATCAAATCAATGTTTTATACAAGGTGATTTACTAGATGTTGAATCACTGAATGAGATTCTTAAAGATGTCGATTATGTATATCACTATGGCGGCATCGCCGATATTGATACGGCTAATAAAATACCGGCAATTACCCTTCAAACTAACATTATAGGAACAGTTAATCTGATTGAAGCAGCACTTAAAAACAACATCAAACGTTTTATGTTTGCCAGTACTGTTTATGTTCATTCCGAAATGGGAGGATTTTATGCTGCTTCTAAAAAAGCCTGCGAATCTATTATAGAAAATTATGGTAAAACTTTCGGGCTTGATTATACTATTTTACGTTACGGCTCACTATACGGATCAAGAACAAATGAAATGAACGGGTGCTACCGTATAGTAAAAGGGATTCTGGAAAACGATATTTTCAAATACAACGGAACAGGAGACGAACTCAGAGAGTATATCAATATTCTGGATGCAGCGAAAATAAGCGTTCAGTGCCTTGATGAAAAATACAGCGGTGAATGTCTTATTTTAACAGGTTCTGAAAAGATGAGGATAAAAGACTTAATAGAAATGGTTAAAGAAATCACTCAAAGAGATACAAAAATCGAATACTCTCAAGAAGTAAAATCACTGCACTACAATATTACACCATATAATTATGTGCCCAAATTGGGTAAGAAAATTGTTAATAATCCTCATATTGATATGGGCCAGGGAATACTTGAATTGGTAAAGGAAATCACAAGCAAGGAAAATGATGAGCATTATATGTCTTTCGCATGTACTAAGTAATAACCTTAGTTGCTACAATAATGAATACAATATAAATATACAAAGATATAAAAACAATGAATCCCAAATCAATATGCCGCTTCATTGCGGAACACATATTGACTTTCCTTTGCATGCAGTTCCCAAGGGAAAAACATCATCAGATTATAATATTTCCGAATTTGTTTTTTATCATCCGTATATCATGGAGATTTCGCCAAAAGGTGCTTATATTCAGCCACAAGAACTTCATGATATTCCTACGGATGTGGATTTTTTGATTTTTAAAGTGCTGAATGTCCCTGAAAGAAGCTCTAATGAGTATGCTCTCAACAATAAGGGAATAGGTGTTGAACTAGCAAAATATCTCCGATTAATTTTTAAAAATATCAGAGGGGTAGGGATTAATACAATATCAATAAATGCTTATCCAGACAAAGGGCCGGGCCGAATGGCACATAAAGAACTGTTGGGTAGCAAGCCTGAAATACTTATTATAGAAGATATGAAACTTGATGCGCTAAAAGAAGGGAAATTAAAAAGAGTTATAGTTTCTCCACTGCCGGTAGAAAATGCCGATGGAGTTCCTGTTACGGTCATAGCGGAGGTTGAGTAATGAATTACGATGCAATATTTTTTGATTGGGATGGAGTTATAACAGATTCTGTGAATATAAAAACTGACTCTTTCTATGATATGTTTGAAGCCTACGGCAAAGATGTTCAGGAGAAAGTGAAAGCGCATCATCTGCAAAATGGAGGAATGAGCAGATTTGAGAAATTCAGAATTTATTATAAAGACTTTCTCGGTATAGAAATAGATGATGCAAAAGTACAAGAACTCTCCGAACAGTTTTCAAATCTGGTAAAAACAAAAGTGGCACAAGCACCATTTATTGACGGAGCTGTTGAAACAATAAAAGATGAATATAAAAAAGGAACACTGCTCTTCATTGTATCAGGTACTCCGACCGGAGAGATGAAAGAAATTGCAGAAAATAAAGGACTTGCCGGATATTTTAAAGAAATATGCGGCTCGCCTAAAAAGAAAGCTCAATGGGTAAAAGAACTGCTCACCAAATACAGTCTTAAACCGCAAAATTGTTTGTTTATAGGGGATGCCATGGCTGATTATAACGCCGCAAAAGAATGTAATTTAAACTTTTTAGGAATTAAAATTCCAGGTTGCGCAACAGAATTTCCCACAGGAACAAAAGTCAAAGAAAGGGTAGAAATATAATGGGGCAGATTAAAAATATAGTACTAATAACAGCTAAAGGGGGGAACACCTCTATAAAAAATAAAAATTTAATTGAAATAGAAGGTAAAACATTTTTGGGGTGGCAATTAGCAGCCGCAAAGGAAGCAAAACATATTGATGAAATTTTTGTATCAACAGAGTGCACTTTGATTAAAAAAGAAGCTTTAAAGTATGGTGCAAAAATTATAGATAGACCCAAAGAGTTGGCGGAAGCATTTACAAATCACGGTGATGCAATACTGCATGGAGCAAAAGCTGCACAGAATATGCTGAACTCTGAAATCGGTATAGTTACCATTTTGTTGGGAAATACTGCATATAATCGTGGTGAAGATATTGATAAAACCATAGAAGTTCTAAACAAAAACGAAGAAGCGACTTCCTGTATGACAGTATGGCAAGCACAGGATGATCATCCATACAGGGCAATGAAAATTAATGAAAGCGGGTATTTGGAAAATTTTTTAAAGTTAGACTCAACAGATACAAACCGTCAAAGTTATCCGGATGTATATTTTTATGACCAGGGACCATGGTCTGTAAAATATTCAACGTTAATAAATTCTGAACGTGGAAAAACTGGACCTGCATGCTGGTGGTGGATGGGAGATAATTGTATTCCGATTATCAGACCCTGGGTGACAGGAAAAGATGTGCACACTCAACTTGATGTCGAAATGACAAAAAATTGGATAAAGTATCAGTTGTGGAAAATATAAAATCTGATAGTAAAAGAAAGGTTTGAGTTATATGGAGAAAAAAATCAAAGTATACATAGTAACATATAAAAAAAACGATGTTTTAAATAAAAATCTTGAATCATTATGGCAAAATACAAAAAAGATTTCTGATATATTTTTAACTGGGAAAATTTAGAATGTATAAAATACAAAATAAAGATATAACTATTGTTGTTCAGGGGCCTGTCGATCCCGTAAATACACCCAAATGCATAGCATCTATCAGGAAATATTTTAAAGGTTCAAAAATAATACTTTCAACCTGGGAAGGAACTGATACTTATGGGCTTGATTTTGACGAATTAGTCTTAAGTAAAGATCCCGGAGGTACAACTAATCAGGCAAATAAATTATATTTTAATAATGTAAACAGGCAGATTGTATCATCGTTTAATGGATTACAACTAGTTACAACAAAATATGCATTAAAAATCCGTTCTGATTTTATTATATTGTCAGGAAATTTTATAAAATATTTTAACAAATTTCCTGAGCGTTCAGAAAATTATAGATTATATAAAAAAAGAATATTAACATACTGTTTTACCTCTAAATTTAAATTACAGGATGAAAACACACCATTTCTTACTAGCGATTGGATATTCTTTGGACTGACTACAGATTTATTAAAAATGTTTGATATTCCTCTAAATAGCGATGAGGATGACTTATATTTTGTGAATGGTTTTCCAACTAATGCCCCTTCAAGATTTGCTCATCAACCATTGAGATATTTTCCCGAACAATATATTTGTTGTAAACCATTCCTGAAAGAATTTCCTGAAATTCAATTTATACATAGATTTTGTAATGATGAGAAAATGATAAATATATCTAATGTATTCATAGCAAATAATTATATAATTTTAAATGATTTTCAGATGCCTGTATTTTTTGCAAAAAGAAAAAGAAATGAATATATTGGATATGACTTTGAGTACCTAAATAACGCCATCGATTACTTTAAATGGTTAAGCCTATATAAGAAATACTGTAATCCTACATTAAAGTATCCTAGCTTTCAAAAGAATATACATAAGAATATTATAAGAATTATATACAAAAATAAATGTATTAGAAAATTTATTGCGGCATTATATGACAAAATATTAGATAAAATTTAAATAAGGAGTAAAATATGATTGATAAAGAATATAAACCTATAATGATAATAGGACCTTATACGAGTGGTAAAGGACTTCTTTCCTCTTTATTAGATTCCAATGAAATTTTCACAATTCCAATGTGGCATGATATGCTTATTAGTACATTTTATAATTTTGTACAATATTATACACGAAATAATACATATCTTGGCTGGTTGGATAACGATGATAGAATTATTAAATTAAGAAGATTTTTATCTAACGTAGATTATCCAACACTTGAGCAATTCTCATTACAAAAAAAAATTATTTTGCCAATATCAGCAGAAGAATATGAAAAATTTGAATTTAATTTTGATTTTTATAAGCAGACTAAAGAATTTTTTAATCAAGTATTTAACTTAGCCAATAATGATGTAACGACCAAAAATCTTTTTAATATATTTGTAAATACATTTATAAATAACATTCCAGAGTTGAACTTGAATAAATATAAATATTTTGTCAGCGCTGCTGAACCAGGTTTTTTATGTTTTGACAAATTGATAACACAAATGCCTGATATTAAAATAATCTATATAAATAGAGATTGGCTTATCCCATTTTGTTCCAGAAGTGCATATCATTGTTTTGATGCGTTTGGTATTTTTCATGATAAAAGATTGGATAATATGATAAGATGCGAAGCGAAAAGTCAATTTTATCAACAAAAATACCCAAATAATTATAAGATAATCGAGTTCAAAAATCTTATTGAAAATACCGAAAAAACAATGCGTAATATTATTGATTTTATAGGATTAGAATGGAATAATATCTATATAAAACCAACATTTTTAACAAAAGATATTAGGTCGCAGCAAATACTGGGGAAAGTCATTGATACTAAAGAAAATTCCAATTTACCTCCCAATATCATTAGAGAACTTGAAAACGAATATAGAAAAAGAAAAGAGAAAGTGCTGAACTGTATAATAAATATACCATACGTCAGTGCAATTAATTTTCTATCTGCAAAAAAACTTATTAGAAAAATTACTTCTGAAGATATTTCGGTTGTTATCCAAGGAGCAATTGATAAAAAAGAAACAAAAAAATGTCTAAAAAGTATTAAAAAATACTTGCCTGATAGTGAAATTATTCTCTCGACTTGGGAAGGTTCTGATGTCTCTGACCTGAATGGTTTATATGATAAAATAGTATTTAGTCAAGACCCCGGAACTGCGAAAATTTTTAATCGGTATAGTAACGTAAACAGACAAATCGTGTCAACGATAAGTGGAATAAAACGGGCTACAAGAAAGTATGTACTTAAACTTAGAACGGATTGTAAACTAAAAGATTCAAATTTTCTGAATATTTATTGTTCTGATACTGTTCAGAATTTAAAAAGAGAAAAGGAATATTCTATATTTGAAAATAGGGTATTTATTGATTCTTATTTTACAAGAAATTCTGAATATAATTCCTGTGGCAAAGAGAAAGGATATTGTTTTCACCCTTCTGACTTATGGTTATTCGGATTAAAAGAAGATATTCAAAAATTATTTGATATTCCATTACAAGAAAAATTTATTGTAGAAATTGATAATAAAGAGTTTGCATATCGTGTTCCTGAGCAATACATATGGATAAGCTGTTTAGAAAAAGCAAATATCCCTGTTTTTATGGAGTCTGCATATTATAAAACTCCATATACAAGCACATATTCACTAAAAACAATCTTAAATAATTTCTTCGTTCTAAATCATAAAAAAACAGGAGTTGTTCTACCGAAAAAATTTAAAAATTATGATAAAAATTTGTTTAAATATGTCTTAAATACTAAAAGATATTTTGAACTATATAAAAGTTTTTATGATATTGACTTTAAAATTCCCCGTCAATATAGATATAATAACATCTCGGATGCATTAGGAGTGACTAAATATACTAATGAATTAAAAAGTCTTTTAAAACCATTTGATTTTGTTATTAAAATTCCTAAATGTGTTATCAAAATTGTAATAAAAAGTTTATTAAATATTTATAAACTATGGTGGTTAAAATGATAAAATATTCAGACATTTCAGTAGTTTTGCAAGGGGCCATAGATAGAAAACTAACACCAAAATGTTTAAAAAGCATAAGAAAATACCTGCCATATGCAGAAATAATCCTTTCTACATGGGAAAATAGTCAGACAGATGGATTAGACTATGATATTTTGCTTTTAAATCACGACCCGGGTGGATTTAAGCATGATTTTGCATTATACAATAAGAAAAGTTCAATTAACAATTTTAACCGGCAGCTTGTTTCTACAAAAAGTGGAGTTCAAAAATCAAGCCGTCAGTATTGTTTGAAACTTCGTTCTGATTTGGTACTTAATAATTCTAATTTTTTAAAATACTGGGATAAGTTTAATAAACAGAATGAAGAATACAAGATATTTAAGCATAGGGTTTTGTGCAGTTCTATTTATTCAAGAGAATATTCTTGTAACATAACGGGAAATAGCCTTCCCACACCGTTTCACCCATCTGACTTTTGGTTCTTTGGCTTAACTGAAGACTTAAAAGATTATTTTTGTGCTTGTCCTATGCAAACCCGGGAAGAAGCAAGCAATTGGACTTTTAAATATCCTAATAGACTGCCTTATTCTTCAATGCTATGGAAATTTGCACCAGAACAGTTTTTCTGTGTAAACTGGGTTAAGAAACATTATCCAAATATTCAATTTTATGACTGGAGCGATTGGAATCCTGAAAATATAGAATTTTCTAATAATATTCTTTATAACAATTTTATTTTTTTAGATTATGAACAGTCCGGTATATATTCTGACAAACATTCAGAAGCAATTAAAAATATTTATAAAATAAATGGTTTAATAACTTTTAGACATTTCCAACATCAATACAAACAATATTGTAATGGAACTTACAAGTATATAAAAGATGCCAGCTTTTATAAATACAAATTAAAACAGCATTACCGCACTTTTATGCTGCCTTTCCGTTATATAAAATCTTGGATTGGGGAAATATTTTCATTACTGTATTATTTTTTTGCCGTCATATTTTCATCAATTTTTGGAGTTAACAATCATGATCGCAAGTAACTCTATAAGTGTACTCGTACAGGGTCCAGTAGATATCCAAGAAACGCGAAAATGTCTAGTTAGTATCCGCAGATATTTGCCAGATGCAGAAATCATCCTATCAACTTGGAATAATGATGCCGTATCTGATTTGGATTATGATGATATAGTAT
>CALVCJ010000071.1 GCA_944326015.1 Candidatus Gastranaerophilales bacterium | reverse complement strand
ATATTATACTTAGAGCAAGATTTTTTTGCAAGGAATTTACAATCCTCTCATCATTTTGTTAAAAATCTTTACTTTTTAAAAGTGAAGTGCTCGCTTCACGTTTCACTTTTCACCTTATATAATTAACGCCCCAGCAACTTCGATTGCCTGACCTGAAACGTAATCAGCATCGAGTGCAAGATATTTAACAGTTTTTGCAATATCTTCAGGAGTTCCGAGTCTTTTCATCGGAATAGCCTTCATATATTCTTCGATATTCGGAAGATTTGCCGTCATGGCTGTCTGGATAAAGCCCGGACATACTGCGTTAACTCTGATATTTCTTGAGCCGAATTCTTTGGCAAGAGTTTTAGTTAAGCCTACCAGACCTGCTTTAGAAGCTGAATAGTTTGCCTGACCGGGGTTTCCGTGTAATCCTACAACGCTTGACATATTGATGATTGAGCCCTGACGTGCTTTCATCATGTGTTTAATAACGGCATGGGTTACGCAATATGCGCTTGTAAGGTTAATTTTAATAACTCTTTCCCACTGTTCCATATCCATTCTGATAAACAAACCGTCTTTTGTAATACCTGCATTGTTTAACAAAACGTCAATTTTTCCGTGTTCAGCAATCATTTTATCAACGTTAGCCTGAACTTCTTCATCGTTTGAAACGTCAAATCTGTAAAAATAAGCGTTAGCTCCTAATGCTTTAATTTCATCCAGAGCCGGCTGAGCTTTTTCAGCTTCGCAAATGTCGTTGATAATAATGTCGCATCCTGCTTTTGCAAGTTCTTTTGCGCAAGCAAGACCGATACCGCGCGAACCGCCTGTAATCAATGCAATTTTTCTTTCTGTCATTAATCTTTCTCCTTATTTTTGCTGTGGCAAAACCCCCAGCCTACATTTTATACACACATTAATTCTTCTTTTAAAGAAGCAATTGTTGAATTTAGTGATTCTTTATCGTATATATTGAACACTTTAGCATCAGGTACAATTTTTTTATTCAAACCGGCTAAAACTTTTCCGGGGCCGATTTCTACAAAAATTTCAACTCCATCTGCGGCCATTTTCTGTATTGTCTGTGTCCAGTAAACTGATGAATAAATCTGTTTCGGCATTTTTACCCTGAAATCTGAACTTTCAACCGTTTCAGAAGCATCAACGTTTGTAATAACAGGAATTGAAGCATTGTTTAAATCAAGCGAGTTTACAAATGTTTCAAATTCATGCCCTGCGTTTTCCATAAATTTTGAATGGAAAGCACCTGAAACAGCAAGAGGTACAACGCGTCTTACACCGTTTGCAAGTAAATAGTCAGATGCAGCTTTTACAGCGTTTTCATCGCCTGTAATTACAACCTGAGCAGGTGAATTGTAGTTAGCTACATCAACATAGCCGGCTTTAGAACCTTCTGCAAGCCCTGCTTTCAATTGATCTTCAGTAGCATTCAAAACAGCAGCCATTGCACCGCCATTTTTTTGCCCTGCCGGACAGTCTTTTTCAGACTTATTCTTCCCACATGAAGCCTCATTCATCAAATCAGCACGTTTTTGAATAGCTTTTAAAGTTGTTTCCAAAGACATAACGCCTGCTTCATACATAGCACAATATTCTCCAAGTGAGTGTCCCGCAACATAATCAGGTTTAATATCCATTTGAGATTTCAAAACTTCTAAAGCCGCAATTGACATTGTAACGATGCAGGGCTGGGTGTTAACTGTTTGTTTCAATGCATCTTCCGGCCCTTCAAAGCACAACGTCGTAACACTTTTACCTAAAACCTTATCAGCTGTATCAAATACATCTTTTGCACTGTCAAAACTTTCATATAAATCTTTCCCCATGCCGACAGCCTGAGCTCCCTGCCCCGGAAAAAGAAACGCAATTTTCTTTGTCATAAATTACTCCTTATCTAAATTCTTGGAAGATTTTGTAAAAACATCGTGTTCTAACAACCCGATTTTTTCTTTACAAAATTCGCATTCCACCTTTAATGGTTTACAAGAATATATTGTTTCACATGAAATCTTTTTAATTTTGGACATTAATGCAGGATTTTCTAAATCAATTATACTATCAAACCCTGACTGACGAGCTATATGTATACGTATACCGCCAATTTTCCCTAATCTCAAATTCATTAGCAAATACCTTCTCTAAGTCTTATAATTGCTCCGCCCCACGTCATTCCTGCACCAAATCCACACAGTACAGCTGTTGTTCCGAGTTTTACATTACCTTTTTCAACACTTTCAGCTAACGCAATAGGAATTGAAGCAGCAGAAGTATTACCATAATATTTAATATTTGTCACAACTTTTTCATCTGGATAACCGAGTCTTTCCTGAACAGCCTGAATAATTCTGATATTTGCCTGATGAGGGATTAAATAATCAATATCTTCAGGCTTTAAACCAGCATTTGTTATAAGATTTTCAACATAATGAGGAAGAACTTTTGCAACAAATGTATAAACACCGCGTCCGTTCATTCTTATCCCTTTGGGTTTTTCTTCATACTGTTCAACCAGCGGGCAATTTTTTCCGTCAAATGAAAGTTCGATTAAATTACCGTAATTTCCGTCAGCCTTAATATCAATTGCAATAACATCATCAATACCGTCTTCCGCTTGAGTGACAACCATAGCACCGGCACCGTCTCCAAACAAAATTGATGTGCTTCTATCTTCCCAGTTAACAAGACGTGAATTGTTGTCTGTTGCAACAATAAGAACATTTTTATACATTCCGGAAGCTATATAAGCTTTTGCAATACTCAAACCGTAGATTAACCCCGAACATGCAGCAGTAATATCAAATGCCGGAATTTGGGCTTTTATTCCCAATCTCTGATGAATATGGCATGCAATTGCAGGATACAAATCAGGCGGAGCAGATGATGCCGCTACAATTAAATCAACATCATCAGGATTCATCTTAGCTTTTTCAAGAGCTTTTTGAGCTGCTTCAAAACCTAAATCAATAGCATTTTGTTCACCTGATACAACACGTCTTTCCTTGATTCCGGTACGTGTATAAATCCATTCATCAGATGTTTCATATAACTGAGTCAAATCATCATTTGTAATAACCGTTTCGGGTAAACTGTATCCAACCCCTGCAATTCTCAACGGAATTAATTTATCTGTCATATATTTTATTCCTCATAATACTTAGCTATTTTTTCGTTTATACCGGTTTCTACTGCGAATTTTGCAACTCTTACAGCATTTTTAATTGCATAAGCCTTACTTCTACCATGAGATATAACAGTAATTCCTTTAACACCGAGAAGCAATGCACCGCCGAATTCTTCATAGTTAATTTTGGTATAAATACGTTTCATAAAAGGTTTTGCAAACAAACCGATAACCTTACCGAGCAAATCAGCCTTAAATTCCTGTTTCAGCATTCTGAAAAGCATTTGAGATGTACCTTCGGTAACTTTCAAAGCAACGTTGCCGACAAAACCGTCACAAACAACAACATCGCATACACTTAAGAAAATTTCTTTACCTTCAATGTTGCCGACAAAGTTCAGTTTGTCCTGATGTTCTTCAAGAAGTTTGTATGTAGCCTGAGCAAGTTCATTTCCCTTGCCGGCTTCTTCCCCGATATTCAAAACGCCGACTCTGGGGTGTTCAATACCCAGAACGTTTTTTGAAAAAGTTGCACCCATAATAGCGAACTGATGAAGCATTTCAGGAGTACAGTTGCTGTTTGCACCGCCGTCTATGACAACAATAGGCTTCTTTATTGTAGGCAGAGTAACGGCAATTGCAGGTCTATCAATCCCCGGGATTCTTCCTAAACCGAATAAGCTTGATGCCATAGCAGCGCCCGTTGAACCTGCTGCAACAACGGCATCTGAACTTCCCTGCGCAACAGCATCAACTGCAAGAACGATAGATGACTTTTTCTTTTTACGAATAGCCTGCCCCGGTGCCTCACCCATTTCAATAACCTCAGAGGCATGGGTAATTTTTATATCAAGCTTAGACGTATCAATTTTCATACGGTATTTTGCGGCTCCGCCTTTGCCGTGATCCGTCATAAAACCTTCATGAGAAATCTTATCAAGCTCCTGCTCAATTCTATCCTGTTTCCCTATCAGTTCAATTGCAACACCGTACTCTTTTGCAGCCCAAACTGCACCTGCCACAATTTCGTGAGGTGCGTGATCACCGCCCATTGCATCTATTGCTATTCTTGTCATCTTATCCCTCTCAAAGTCTTATTGTATTAAATACCTGCCGCGTCACCCTGAATTTATTTCAGGGTCCCGCTTATTTTAATGGGATGCTTAACCCTTGTTCAGCATGACGTCAAGGTACATTTTTGTTATTCGGATTTTTCTTCCGTTTCAGAAGTTTCTTCAGCCTTTGTTTCTTCTACAGCTTCAGCTTTAACCTCTTCGACTTTAGTTTCTTCAGCTTTTTCAGCTTTCTTTCCGGTTGATTTTTTAGCTGGTTTCTTTTCTTCTTTAACCGGAGCTTCTTCAACTCTGTCTTTAATGCTTACAGGTTTTCCTTTGTAAGTTCCGCAAGCTGTACATACTGTGTGTGTTAATACTGTTGCACCGCAGTTAGGGCACTTTGTAGTTTCCGGTTTTGTAGCTTTCCAGTTGCTTCTTCTGTGTCCTTGTGCTGAGTGTCCTGTTCTTTTCTTAGGTACTGCCATTTTCTTTTTTCCTTTTTTATTTTCTTATACTACTTATATTTCTTATTTACCGTCAATTTTTATGTTTTTGAAAACATCTAATCTCGGGTCGGATAAATTTTCTTCTTTCAAAAATTTATTCCCATTACAATTTATACCACAAACTTTCTTATTTGGTAAATTTAATATTACAGATTGATACAATAAGTCATAAATATCAATTTCATCAGCGCCGTCAAGGTCTGTTACAAACTGTCCTTCTTTGAGTTCAAGCTCCTGTCCGTAATCATCCAGCAGAGCCTTTTTAGCAAACATTTCATCAATATTAAAATCAAAATTGTAATCAAATTCATTAAGGCATAAATCACATTCAAGTTTTACACACCCTTTGACATTGCCGCTGACTTCTATAAATTCGCCGAGTGATTTTATTTCTAAATCGGATATGACAGGAGTAACGCAATTGAGCCCCTTAATTTTATTTTCAAAATGAAAATCAAGCGACTTTGATGGAGTATTTTCAAGTTCTTGTATTGATATTTTATAATCCATCTTATCCTACGTACTGTTCTTCTTGAATTGCTACTGCTGCAATCTGATTTGATATAAAACAGACTTTTTTCAACGGTCCTAATGTTTCCTTTTCAATCAAAGTCGCAGCAGCACTCTTTATGGACTGCTGTAACTCAGCATAAAGTTCTTCCGGTTTTTCTACATACAGAACTAAAGGTGCTGTAGAACCCTTCAAAAAAACTAATACTGAAATTCTTTTTTTAATATTTTGTGCATTAAATTGCTGTGCCATTTTCACACTCCTTTTTATTTAAAATGCAAGCATTAAAATTATAAAATAAAAGCAGAGGGATTGTCAATTTCGTAAGAAATGTTATTAGAAGTGAAATAAGTCTTTACATTGCGCTAAAACTCACAAAAAAATTATTATTCGCTCGCCACTTGCCGGAAAGAGACATTAACACATTTTATCTCTTAAGAGCGGGTTAGAGTTATGTACTAAACTCAGATCCTTCGTACTCTTTGTAAAGGTTCATAACGTCATCAGAAATTTTTTCATTACCACCTAATGCTTTTGTAATTAATTTTCTATATGTTTCTGCAACAAATTCCAGAGGAGATTCAGATGCATAGTTTGAAACTCTATTTGCAATTTGCTGCTTTTCTTTACTGTTTATAAAATCATTTGTTATATCTGAAACTTTACCCAAATTTTTTATACATTCTTCGGATTTACCCATTTGAAGGAATTTTTGTTCTCCGATAGCCAAATAGTGCTGTAAATGTCCACTTTCATGATAAATAGTTCTGAATTTATCTCCTTTTGGATACTCTAAATGCAACTTATCACCAGAAAACAAACAGGTATTTACCAGATCAACAAGAACATTTCTCTGCTGAAGCGTTGATAATTTTTCTATTTGTTTTAAATCAGGCAGTTTAGAATGAGCCAATAAAGTTTCATGAATACCGTCATTTACTAACAATTGTTTCAGTTTAGACATTGGAGCTTCATAAAATCCACCTATTGCATTACCAAGAGACACAAAATCTTCATACAATTGTATTTTATCTATTAGAGAGAAACTTTCAGGATTTTCATTAAATTTATTCAAACCCTTTAACAAATTGTCAGAAACAGTTCCGTTTCTATAAAAATTATACAGGCAAATTTTTCCGTCTTTGTCCTTATATAAAATTTTATTATCTAAACCGTCTTTAATTCCTTTTTCTATATAATGACCGATATTCTCAAACGTTTTTTTATTGAGATTGAAGATTGCTCCAAATTTGGGATCTGAAATATCATTAACAAAACAGGCTAAACTCTCGTCATTTCTCGGCACATAACCTATTGTATCAAATATTTTAGATTTACCTTTTGTTGCATTATTAATATTAACAAGCCCTTCATTTACCCAGTTCATAACATCAAGAGGCATATTCTCATGATAATTCCTTATCCCGAGTTTTGTTTTTGCAAATTCTATTGCTTCCTGTGTTGTTTTAGCAGGTGTAAAATCAATATGTTCAGATAGTTTAGCAACTTCATCCTTTGCTGCTCCGACTTTTCCGCGCAATAAAAGTGCAGATGCCGTCAAAACAGCTGCGATACCTATGCCTATTCCCCATTTTTGACCGTTAGAAAGTCCTTTTTTCTTTCCGTTAATTTCGACCGTATCGGAAGTATAAGGCTTGTTATTATAATTGTTATTTATACTTTGAGGACTTTGATTTCCAAAATTTACACTATGTATCTGTGTCTGACTTACCGGGGTAATAGACATAACTATTCCTTTCTACCTTATAGATATATAAAAACATTAACATATAAAAAATTGCCATGTAAATTTAAGATTAAAAAACGGAACCGCTTTTAAAGACAGTTCCGTTTTAAAATCTTATAATTTATTGAAATTAGTGAACTAATGAAAGTTTCATTGTTTTTTCGATAATTTCATTTAAGCTTTCAGCTTTTAAAGAAGCGCCGCCGATTAAAGCGCCGTCAATATCAGATTTAGACATTTGTTCTTCAATTGTTGAAGGTTTAACGGATCCGCCGTAAAGAATTCTGATAGAATCAGCAGCTTCAGCCCCTGCAACTTCTTTAACCACACTTCTAATCATTGCAATAACTCTGTTAGCTTCATCAGCATCGCAGGTTTTGCCTGTACCGATAGCCCAGATAGGTTCATAAGCAATAACTGATTTTGCAACATCTTCTGATGAAATTCCGTCTAATGCAGCTTTAATCTGTCCTGAAATCCAGCTGTCTGTAACACCTGCTTCTCTTTGTTCAAGAGTTTCACCGCAGCAGATGATAGGAATAAGTCCGCCTGCTAAAATTGCTTTAGCTTTTTTGTTAATCATTTCATCTGTTTCCGAGAAATATTGTCTTCTTTCAGAGTGGCCGATAATTACATAGTCGCAGCCTGCATCTTTCAACATTTCAACAGAGATTTCACCTGTGTAAGCACCTGATTTTTCCCAGTGGCAGTTCTGGCCTGCGATAGAAATTTTATTGCCGCCGCAGCCGCAATCACATTTTACAGCTTCTACTGCTGAAATTGACGTAAATACCGGAGCAATAACAATTGTCGGTAATTCAACAGCTGTGTAATCTTTTACAAAATTTTTAACACCTTCAAAAACTTCTTTAGCTTCTGAACGGCACAAATTCATTTTCCAGTTTCCTGCAATAATAGGTTTTCTTGTCATAGTAACTCTCCTTTTTTATCCTTTTTATAAATAATCCTGTTACTTAGTCTTTATCAGAGGCTGCGCCTCCTTTTTTAATGCCAAATTACATTAATATTATATGAGGAAAATATTTTATTGCAATCATACACAAAAAGACTTGAAATTTATAAAAACATGATTTATAATAAAGAAAAGGGCGGGACAAGTTCCAGCTTGCCCCATTAAAAGCCCATGTTATGATTGTTTTAGAACTAGTAGTATCAAAAAGATTATTACTAGTTCTTCTGTATTTACAATCATTTTTATCACCTCCTTTCCTCTATCGGTTTAACAAATTTGAAGTTTGCGCCGCAGAGGCAAGTTAATGATTTCAAGGGCTTACCCGTTTACAATTTTAGATTTTATCAATAAAAAAGTCAATATTATTAGAATAATGCTAATCTTTTTTCTCGAAATTTGTTGTTCTTAAAAGCAACAATTTTGCTTTGCCATCAGGTAAATTTAATTCATTGATAAAATTATGTAGTAATTCTTTATGTTCTTTTAAATAGTCCTTAACTATGAAAATGTAATCGACAACATCTGCAATTTTAGGCGGTTCAAAATCATTATCCAGTGCAACAAGAAGCATGTTGATGAGACTTTCAATGTCGTTAATATTTTGTTTTATACTTTCAAATTTCTGCTTAAATTGATTTTCTTCTTTTTCATTATCATTCATATTTTGACCTAATGTTTTATTAATTGCAATCATTACACATGTGTAATGATTTAAAACTATTATACATTTACCATTACATATATGCAAGAGGAAGATAAAATTTTATTA